>NZ_JBFUGE010000047.1:0-21603 GCF_056403075.1 Ideonella sp. P3_A4
CAGCAGGCCCGGGCGGCGCGGGCCTTTCTTCGGCATCATCACCATCGCCGGCACCAGCAGTGCAAAGCTGAGCGCCCGCGAATGGGTCATCTCGAAGAAATTGCTGATGCTGCCCAGGCCAGGGATGTAGGCCCCGACATTGGGGACCGCCATCAGCAGCAGCGCCCACAGGATGGCCGCGCGCTCGGCCCGATCACCATCGGGCGCCAGGAACATGGCGACGACAGCCGGCATCGCCACCGCATAGATCCAGATGGTGGGCGCGACGAAAGACAGGGCGGTGACCAGCAGGAAGGCCCAGCGCCACCGACGGATCTCGGGGCGGGCCGTTGCCGGCCAGGCCGCGCTGGCCATCCAGAACACGGGCAGCGCGACGGCCAGAATGACGATCAGCGCCTTGAGGTAAGCAAGCATGGAGCGGGGAAATGCCGCGACAGGCGGCGGGGCAAGCGTACCTCATGGTCCCCACGTCGCACCGCCGCGCGCATCGGCGCGGTGTGTCACCGTTGGCACTGCGGCACGCCATGGCTGGTTGGAGTCGCCCCCCAAAAGGCAAGGCCAGGCGCCGTCGCGACCCTTGTTCTTGGAGACAATAGGCGGCTTTGCCCAGACCTCCGCCCAATGCCTGATGCCACCCCTGCCGACACGCCGGCCCCCAGCAGCCTGCGCCAGCGGGCCGGATCGGCGGCCCTGTGGATCGGTCTCGGCTTTGCGCTGACGCAGGCGGTGCGCCTGGGCAGCAGCATCGTGCTGACGCGCCTGCTCGCACCCGAGATGTACGGCCTGATGACGATGGGCACGGTCGTGATCTCGGCCGTCGTGATGATGTCGGACTTCGGCTTCTCGCAAAGCGTGATCCACAACCCGCGCGGCGACGACCCCGAGTTCCTCAACACCATCTGGTCGCTGCAGATCGGCCGCGGACTGGCGCTATGCCTGCTGATGAACGTGGCGGCGCTGGTGATGTACACCTCGCACAGCTGGTGGCCTGGCCTGCTGCGCGGCAGTTATGCCGACCCGCACTTGCCGGGCGTGGTGGCGATCCTGTCGCTGGTGCCGATCGCGATGGGGCTCGAATCGACCAACCTGGCGCGGGCCCAGCGTGCGCTGGCGATGGGCCAGGTGGTGCGCAACGAGGTCATCGTGCAGCTGGGCGTGACCACGCTGATGATCGTGCTGTCGATGCACTGGCCGGAGTTCTGGGTGCTGCCGCTGGGCTGGGTGGTGTTCTCGGGCAGCGTCACGCTGCTGAGCCACCTCACGCTGCCGGGGCCACGGAACCGGCTGGGCTGGGACCGCGCCGCGGCCAGCGCGGCCTGGCATTTCTCGAAATGGATTCTGCTGTCGTCGCTGCTGACCTACCTGTTCCGCGAAGGCGACCGCATCCTGCTAGGCGGGCTGCTGACCTCGGCCGAGCTGGGCATCTACGCCGTCGGCGCGCTGCTGGTCAACGCGACGCGCGAGGTGATCTACCGGCTGGCCGCGTTCGTCGGCATGCCGGCGCTGGCCGAGGTGGCGCGCGAGCAGCCCGAGCGGCTGCGCCAGGCCTACAAACAATGCCGCCTGCCGATCGACGCGGTCTGCCTGTTCGGTGCCGGTTTCCTGTTTGCCGCGTCCGACCGCATCATTGGCCTGATCTACGATGGCCGCTACAGCGCGGCGGGCCATGCGCTGGCGATGCTGTCGCTCGGGCTGATTGCCTTCCGCTACACGGTGATGGACCAGTACCTGATCGCCACCGGCGAGACTAAGCAGCTGTTCAAACGCGGCGTGCTGCAGAACGTGGTGCTGTACACCGCCGTTCCCGTGGGCTTCTCGCTGTGGGGCATGACTGGCGCGCTGGCCGGCATCTTGCTCGCGCAAGCGGCCGTGGTGCCTTTCATGTTCAAGATCCAGCACGATCGCGGTCTGCTCGACTGGCGATTCGAGTTTGGCACCCTCGCCATCTTCCCGCTGGGGTGGGGCGCAGGCTGGCTAGTGAGTTGAAATTCCTCTTCTGATGCAACTGACCACCATCATCGTCAGCTACAACACGCGCCACCTGCTGGACGAGTGCCTGGCCGATCTGCACCGGGCTGAAACAGCCATCGGCGGCGGCGTTTGCGTGGTGGTCGACAACGCCTCGCGCGACGGTTCGGCCGAGCACATGATCGAGCACCACCCGGACGTGCAGCTGATCCGGCTGGAGCAGAACGTGGGCTTCGGCCGCGCCAACAATGCCGCGCTGCCCAGGGTGCACACGCCGTTCGTGCTGCTGCTGAACACCGACGCCTTCATGACGCCGGAGTCGATCCAGCGGTCGCTCGACTACATGCAGGCGAACCCACGCTGTGGGGTGCTGGGCGCCCGGCTGCTGAACCGCGACGGCAGTCCTCAACCCAGCGCGCGACGCTTTCCGACACCGTGGAACACGTTTCTGCTGCAGGCCGGGCTGGAGCGCTGGTTCACCGGCACGCCGCGCATCGACCCGTCCGACTTCGACGCCGAACGTGCACAGGAATGCGACTGGGTGCCGGGCTGCTACTACCTGATCCGCAAGTCGGTGATCGACCAGGTCGGCCTGTTCGACCCGCTGTTCTTCCTCTACGCCGAAGAGGTCGACCTGTGCCGCCGGGTCAAGAACGCCGGCTGGCAGGTGCATTACTTCCCCGATGCGCGGGTCGTCCACCTGGGTGGCGAGAGCGCCAAGTCGGACGGCGAGGTCACCGCCAGCCGGCAGATCGACGCGCTGTCAATCGAGAGCAACCTGCTGTACTTCCGCAAGCACCATGGCCGCAGCGGCCTCGCCGCCCACGTGGTGTTCGAAGGCCTGGCCGCCCTGCTGGTCGGCACGCGCGAGCTGGTGCGGCGCAGCAGCCTGGCGCGGTTGAGCACCGGCATGCTGCGCTGGCGCGCCACCCTGGGGCTGCTGTGGCAGACCCGGTTCGGAACGACGCCCACGCGCTGACCCCAAGGCGCTCCGCCAGCGGGTTCAAACCTTGCGGTAGAGCGCCAACCACTGCGCCATCACCTCGGGCCAGCACCAAGCGCGGGCCTGCTCGCGCGCGGCGAGCGACATGCGTTCGGCCAGCGCCGGGTCTTCGGCCAACTGGTCCAGGCAGTTGGCGATGCCGTGCGTGATCGCTGGCACGCTGTCCGGCGCCACGAGAAAGCCCGATTCGCCGTCGCGCACCAGCAGCTGCGGGCCGCCCCAGTCCAGGCAGACGGGCGGCAAGCCGAGCGCCATCGCCTCTTGCACGACGATGCCGTTGGCATCTTCGAGGCTCGGCAGCACCATGCCGCGGTAGGCACCGAAGCTGGCGATCAGGTCTTCGTGCCGCTCGTACCAGTCGAGAAAACGCACCCGCTGCTGCAAGCCGAGCTCTTCGACCAGGGCCCGGCAGGCGGCCAGCTCGGGCCCCCGACCCACCACATCCAGCTCGATCGGCAGCCGGGTCTGCACCAGGCTGCGCAGCGCCAGCGAAGTGCCTTTGTGAAACACCAGCCGGCCGAAGTGCACGAAGCGCAGGTTGGTGCCCCGGTGCGTCAGGCGCGGACGTTCCAGCAAGGCTTGCGGCACGCCGCAGTCGACCGTGTCGACCAGTGTCGCCGGGTCGATGCCGGCCGCCAGCAGTGACTGGCGGGTGCGTTCACCACCCGCCACCAGGATCATCTCGGCTCGGCGCTTGAAGATCGGCTGCCAGCGGCGGAACCATTGCGTTGGCATGTGCAATCGGCGCCGCAACGACGCACTGAGGCTTTCGCGGTGGCGAAACAGCGCCGGGTAGTAGATGTTGCCGTTCAACGGCCCGAGCACATTGGGAAACCGCCGCGACAGCCAGCGCGGCATCACCGGGGAGTTCGGCTCGACCTGGTGGATCACCACCTTCTGCCCCGGCTCAGCGCGCTCGGCCGCCAGCTGTTCCGCCATGTGGACAGCCTTCCAGCAAAACCACGGGTTGAGCAGCGCACGCAGCACCCCCGAGCCCCAGATCGTGCGCGAGACCCAGGTGTCGGTGACGAAGTGGACCCCGGCCAGGCCCAGCCGCTGCGTGACCTCGGCACGGTTGCGGTCGTGGGTGATCTGCAGCGTGTTGGGCAGCACGCGGCGCAGCTCGCGCAGGATCTGCAGCGCCTTCATGGCTTCGCCGCCCATCTGCTCGGAGACATTGGGCGCAATCAGGATCACGAGCAAGCCGGCGGAGGGCTCGGTCGGGTTCAAGGTCAGAAGGCGGGCAACGGTCATGGCCAACAAGGACGTTGGGCCCGCAGCATAAAGCCTCGGGGCCCGCTGCCACGACGCAGTCGATATGCGCCGCGGGAGCAAGCCCCGGAAGGTATGCAAGAAGAAGGCCGCCGGAGCTGGCGCCACCGTCGGCTCGAGGCAAGTAAAAAGCCGCCGGGCTTTTCAGCGCCGGCGGCTTGAGGGATCAGAGCTTCAGGTCAGCTTAGCGGGTGCAACCAGTCCACCAGCATTGCTTGGTGTCGCGGTACGGCAGGACGGCTTGCCACTTGACGTTGCTGGTCTGGTTCTGCGTTTCCTTCAGGCCCCAGACGCCGTACTTGCTGGGCTTGTACACGTGGTTGAACAGCGTGTAGGCCTGGCCACCAACCGCTTGCCAGTCGGCCAGCGTGCGGGTGTAAGCGGTCGCCATGCGGGGGTCGCGGTTGGCGGCGGTCATCAGGTTCAGCCATTGCTGGTCGGTGTCGCCGGGGGCCATGATCAGATGCTGACCACCTTCGTAAGCCATCAGCGGCAGGCCGCGGGCGGTGGCTTCGTTCTTGTTGGCGGTCATCCAGGTCTTGACTTGGGCGACAGCACCGTCAATGTAGGCTTCGCGGGTCTTGCCATACAGCGGCGGGGTGACCTTGTTGCCGTTGACATCTTGGCCCAGGATTTCCTGGAACAGCTTGTTCAGGCCGCCATCCGGCTCGCTGTACCAGGTCTTGACCGTGCTGCGCACCGACATGTCACCGATGTAGCCACCGAAGTAAGGCGCCACCGACATCGCGTCCATGCCCTTGTAGCAAGCCTGGCCGATCTTCGAGACCGCGTACGGGCAGTCCATCTGCATCTTGCTCACCCAGGAATTCGAAGCCTGGCCGTTGAACACGCACTTGACGCGGTTGGCATCGGCACCGAATTCGGTCTTGATGATCTTGCACAGCTGAGCCGAGCGCATGCCGTACCAGCTGGGCTGCAGGTCATAGACGCTGACGCCCTTGGCGATCTGGTCGGGCCAGGTCGCAGCGGCTTGGTCACGCATCCACAGCGACTGGCTGAAACCGTAGTTCCAGGGCTCGTTGCTGTACTCGACGATCAGGTTCAGCTTCGGGGCCAGCACTTGCTTGAGCTGGCGAGCGAACTTCAACGCGTAGTCGTCGGTGGCGTGGGTCGGCAGGTTGATCCAGGGATCGGCACCCACTTCGTTGGCCAGCGACACCATCGCGTTCACCGGCACACCGGCGGAGCCGGTCCACAGCGCGTCGTTCCAACGCGGACGGTCTTCCCAGTTCGCCAGCGGCGAGGTGTTGGTACGGTTCCAGTCCAGGAAACGCAGGGTGCGGAAGCCCTTCAGGTCATTGACGTAGTTCGGGTGCCAGATGCGGCCGTCGAGGTTCTCGAAGGTGACCAGCGTGCCCAGGCCCTTGGCCGTGCAATCAGCCGAGGTCAGCGCGAAGACAGACTTGTCGTTCGAGCAGACACCGCCCGGGGGCAGCACGCGGATGTTGCGGATGTAGTTGTTCGGGTTCGTCGCACGGATCGTCAGCAGCATGCCTTCGCTGCCACTGTTCGTGACGTTGACGATGTCGCGGCCGGCGGTCGACTCGGCGGCCACCTTCGAGCCAGCCATCGCGTATTCGATCGTGCCTTCGCCGTCATACACCACGGTGTACTTGCCGGCGGCGTGGATGCGGGCGTCGTCTTGGAACATCAGGACCGACACAGAGCGGTACTTGACGTTGGTGTCGCCGGCGGCCGGCAGGCTCTTCGGCCAGCCGTTCTCGTCCACGACCATCTTCGACTGTTCCAGCGTGTCCCAGCCGCTCTGGCCGTTCGCGAAGTTCTTGCAGCTGGCGTCACGCGGGTAGGTGCACTGGGTGAACCAGCCACCGGCACGCTTGAACTGGTCGATCGTCGCCACGTCCGGCGAGAAGTAATCGAAACCGTTCAGGTTGACGCCCACGCCGTGGTTCGACGGGGTGCCAGCGGCCTGGACGGAAACCGAAGCGGTCAGCGCCAACACCGTGGCAGCGGCCAGCGAGGCGGGGCGGGAGAGCAGGTTGAATTTCATCGATTGGACCTTTTGTGAACGGTGGGCCATGCAGGCGTTGGGTAGGGGTCTTATCGCTACACCGAACATCTTCATGAGCGACGCGTTGTGATTCGACCGGCAGGGGGCCTCGCTAAGCCGCCATCCGCAAGAAAACCTATGGTTCTGAAACCAAAGGCAACTCGGGTGTTTTTCATGTTCTTTTCCACAGATCAAGCATTCAAGTCGGCTGATAAGGACGACTCAGATGGGCTCAAACTGCAGCCCGCGTACAAGTTGTGACGGGCTTTTGACCCGCCACCGGAGACCAAAAACTGACCCAGACCGGCCGTCATTGCAGGCACCCCGCCCACCAGCAAAGCTGGTTGTCACGAGCCGCCTTGACCGCCTGCCACTTGGGGAAAGCGTCGGAGAACTGGGTTTCTTTCAAGCCCCAGGCGCCCCATTTCGAGGGCCGGGAGGCATGGTTGAACCAGACGAACAGCTGGCCGCCTGCGGCCTGCCAGTCGGCCAGATGGCGCTGGTAGGCCCGGCCCATGCGGGCGTCCCGGTTAGCAGCTGCTATCAGATCGAGCCAGGCCTGGTCGTCTTCGCTGCCGGCAGGTGGCGTCAGGTGCTGGYCACCTTCGTAAGCCCACAGCGGCAGGCCGTAGGCGTCAGCCTGGCCCTTGGCGCTGCGCATCCAGCCGCGCGACTGGGTCAGCGCGCCGCCATCCGGCGCTTGCGCATGGCGGCCTTGCAGCGGCGTCTTGGCAGCATGGCCCTGGCCGTCTTCAGCCACCAGTTCCTGGAACACACGGTTCAGGCCGTCGGCCTCGCGCGGCCAGCCGGCCACCAGCGGCTTCAGCTCGGCGGTGCCGAGGTAGCCGCCGAAATACGGGGCAATTGCCAGCGCGTCGACCCGCTTGGCGCAGGGCGCGCCCAACATGGGTGCGGCTTGCGGGCAGGCCAGGGTCTGGCGGGTCAGTTCGGGGTTGGCCGCCTGGGCATTCAGCACGCAGCGCACCGGCGCGGCCTGGCCGGCCCATTCGGCCTTGATGGCCTGGCAGATCTGGGCCGAGCGCCACGCATACCAGTTCACGGCCAGCGCGGCTTCGCTGTCGGCCTTGGCCTTTGGCCATTGGGCGCGGGCGCGCTGCAGCATCCAACCGGCCACCGGGAAGACCTGGTTCCACGGCTCGTTGGCGTATTCAACGATCGCGGTCTGGCCCGGTGCGAGCTGGGCCTTCAGCAGTTTGGCGAAGCCGCGTACGTAGTCGTCGCTGGCCTGCATCGGCAGGTTCAGCCAGGGGTCGGCGCCAGCCACGCGAGCCAGGTCCAGCATCGCCTCGACAGGCACGCCGCCCGCCGAAGCCCAGGTGGCCGAGGCCAGACGCGGGCGATCGGCCCAGTTGGCCAACGGCGAACTGTTGGTCTTGCCCCAGTCCATGAAACGCAGCACGCGGAAGCCGCGCAGGTCCTGCACGAAGCGGGGGTGCCAGCGCTGGTCAGCCGGGAAGTGCTCAAAAGGGACGAAGGTGCCCTGGCTCTTGGCGTCGCAACCGTCTGCCGCCTCGGCATAGTGGCCGAGGTCGCGCTGGCAAGCGCCGCCGGGCGGGAAGACGCGGATGTTGCGCAGCGGATCTTTCGGGTCGGTCGCCTTGATCGAGATGCGCCAGCCGCCGTCGGCCCGGTTGTCGACCTGCACCACATCGCGGCCGTGGTGCGATTCACGCTCGATCTTGCGGCCGATCAGGTCGTGCACCAGCACGCCCTTGCCTTCATAAGTGACTACATACTTGCCCGCGGGGTGGGAACGACCGTTGTCGTTGAACAGCAGCACGGCCACCGAGCGGAACCGGGTCTGGGCGTCGTCGGCGTTCGGCAGGCGGCGCGGCCAGCCCTGTTCGTCCAGCTCGAGCTTGGCCTGTTCGCCGGTGTCCCAGGCGCTGGCGTCCTTGCCGAAGTCACGGCAGGTCTTGTCTTGCGAGGGCTCACACTGGGTCAGCCAGCCGGAGCTGCGCTTGAACTGGTCGACCAGCGGAAAGTCAGGGCTGAAGTAGTCCCAGGTCGCGAGGTTCAGGCCGACGCCGGAGCGGAAGGGACGCGCGGGTGAGCTGGCACCACCGGCCGCCACCGCACCGGCAGCACCGAGGCACAACAGGCTGGCGACGCTCGACCGACGGCCCCGGGCGCTCATGCGCCGCATGCCGTCTGGCCGCTGCCAGCGTATTCCCTCCTCCACGCCCTCGAACAAACTGCCAACTCCGTCATCAATTTGATATTGGTGCCTCCCCAACCTAGGGGGGCCGACTCAGCGGCGGATGATGCATGGGAGGAAAGCCGTTAGGCGTGACAGCCCCCGTTCAATTGGTAAGCGAATGCTGCAAATTCGGGGTTAGCCCCAACCGAGGTAACGATCGACACGTCGGGAAACCCCGAGTTCGATGGATCGATCAGGGCAGCGCAGCCAGCCGTCGGCGGTCGGCCGACGGCAGGCTGGTCAGCAGGTCGCGGATGAACTGGTCCTGCAGCGCAAAAGCGTCGGCGGTGTTGGTGTTGATCGACGACACGCGGACCAGCATGCCGTCGACAATCTCGCCTTGCAGGCCGTGGCGGATCTCGGCCAGGCGCTTGTCCAGGCTGCCCATCGTCAATTCGTCGCCGATCACCGTCCAATAGGTGACCGGCTCGTGGCGGACTGTCGAGAACACGGTCTCCAGCCGCCGCACCGGCAGGCGCCCCATCGGCAGGTCGAGTTGGTCCTCACGCCGGTTATTCAGCTGGAAGCCCTGCGCCGGATAGCAGACCTCGGGGTAGTGCATCTGCAGGCTGACATCGGACTGATCGGCGCCATAGGCGATCGACAGCATGATGCGTTCGCCCGGCCCGCGAACATAGGTCCGCTCCAGCGTCTCGGTGTACAGGCGCCGCAGCAGCGCCTCGGTCTGCGGGTTGACGACCATGCCACGGGCCCGGTTGTCGACGGTCCAACCGTTGAAGCTGGCCGGCACGGCATCGGCCAGTTTGAACGACCCGCGCCGGTCGGCCATGCGCCGGGTCGGGATCATCACCGTGCCCAGCGCGGATGCCCCGGCCATCAGCACCGCCGCCAGCACGGCGCGGCGGGTCAGCGGCGGTGGGGCGTCGTGCGACATGGCTAGGCTTTGGGCCGGTGCAGCCAGCGCAGCACCGAATCGCAGGCGACGATCAGCAGCAGTRCCGACAGGAACAGCACGATGCCGGCCAGGCCGTGCAGAAAGCCTTGGCCGGCCGCATCACCCAGGTGGTAGGTGATCAGCGCCAGCGCGATCACGCGGATCACATTGGCCGCGAACGAAATCGGCACGATCAACAGCGCCAGCGCCAGGTTGCGCCACAGCGAAGCCGAGCGGACCACGTTCAGGTACAGCAAGCCCATCGCCTCGAGCGTGAACAGCGTGTACAGCCCGGCGCAGGCGTCCGCCACCAGCAACTGGTAGGGCCCGACCTGCAGGATCACGCCGCTGCGCGCCACCGGATAGCCCACGCCATACAGCAAGTTGGCCGCCACCGTCGACACCGCCAGTTTCATCGGCTGGGTCACGGTCTCGACCAATGCGGCCGGCAATGGCACCAGGAAGAGCATGAAGAAGAGCGGGAACCACATCGCCTTCAATGGCCTCGGCCCCCGCAGCAGCAGCAGCATCCCCGCCAGCGCGGGCAAGGCCGACAAGGCCTGCGCGCTGAGGATGCGCTGGGAGCGGCCGAAGACATGCATCAGCAGCGCCAGCGCCAGCAGCGACCAGCCCCAGCCCGCGCGGGTGGGGTCGGTACCCGACGGCCAGGCCAACGATTCGCGCTGACGCCAGAACAGCCAGAGGCACAGCACCAGCACGACCGGACCGTGGCCCTGCTCGTCGGTCGACCAGATCACCGTCGCGAGGTCGCGCAGCGTCGGCGCATACAGCGCCGCGAAGCCCGCCAGCACCAGCGCCCAGTGCAGCCCGCTGCGTGCGCTCGGGTCCGCTGTCATGGAGGAGCCCGGGTTGGCAGCGGGCTTCAACAAATGGCGCCTCGGGTTCGGTTCAGAACTCGTTCATCACCACGCCGGCCAGGCGTGATTGGCCGGCCTGCAGCGAGACCACCATGTCCTGCAGCTTGGCCACCTTGCTGGCGTTGCGCCGCGCGACCACCAGCGCCGCACCGCAGCGGGCGGCAATGACCACCCCGTCGGTGCCGAAGACGGCGGCCGGCGTGTCGATCAGCACATGGTCGAACTTGGAGGTCAGCTCACGCAGCAGCAGGCCGAACGCCGGCCCTTCGACCAGCTCCAGCGGGTTGGGCGGTTGCACGCCGACCGGGATGACCCACAGGTTCGGCACATCGGCCACCGCCTTGACCACGTTCTTGCCGCCGCGGCCGGCCAGCAGGTTCGACAGCCCGCGCGAGTTGTCGATGCCGAAGATCTGGTGCATGCGGGCGCCACGCATGTCGGCGTCGACCACCAGCACCTTGGCACCCAGCTGGGCCAGCGCCACCGCCAGGTTGGCGCAGAAGTAGGTCTTGCCGTCACCGGTGTCGGGGCTGACGACGGCCAGCGCCCGGCGCTGGGTCTCGTCCTCCGAATGCGTGCGCATCAGGATCTGGCTGCGGATCGCGCGAAACGCCTCGGCCTGGTGGCCGAAGGGCTGGGTCAGCGCGACCAGCTCAGGGTTGGCCCGACGACGGTCTTCGTCGCCATAGGCGTACTGAAACTGCTGCGACAGCGCAAACAGCACGTCTTCGGCGTTGGCCAGCCCCAGCGCGATGGCAGCCTCGCCGAAGCGCAGCTTGTGCTCGCGTTGGTACTTGCTGATGCGCTCGACGTCTTCAGCGCTCAGGTTGCGTGCATCGCGAATCAGCTCGCCGATGGCGCGAACCTTCTGATCGTTCTGCTCCAGCGCCTGAACCGACTCGAGGTCCGGCTCCTCGCCGGGCCCGCCCTTGGGGTTCATCATGTTCCCTTGCCCGGCGCTGGCAATCGCCGGCCCGAGATCATGCGGTCTTGCGCCTGGGCCAGCTGCACGCGCATGCGGCGGCCGATGGCCGGCGTCGGCATGATGCCGATCACCGGCAGGCCGAGCGCGGCCACGGCGTCCGATGGCACGCGGATGCGCTTGTCGAGCTGCTCGAGCGCGAAGGCCACGCCCAGGCCAACGGCGATGCCGAAGAAGACACCGATCAGCAGGTTGGCCGCCACCTTGGGCGACGACGGCGCCCCCGGCGGCGTGGCGCGCGCCAGCATCGAGGCATTGCTCTGCCGGTTCTGGCTTTCCAGGTTGCTCTGGTTATAGCGGTTCAGCAGCAGATCGTACGAGCGCTGGGCGTTCTCGACGTCGCGCGCCAGCACCGAGCTCTGGTCGCGCACTTCCTTCATGCGCAGCACTTTGGCCCGTTGTTCTTCCAGGCTGGCGCGGACTTGGCCCTCGCGGGCGCGGTCGATGCGCGCGCTGACCGACACGCTGCCGGTGACGTTGCGGGTCTCGGCGGCCAGCCGCGCTTTCAGGTCGTTCAGCGTGGAACGCGCCTCGACCACCTGCGGGTGCTGGTCGCCATAGCGGGAGCTCAGCTCACGCAACCTGGCCTCGGCCCGGCCAACGTCGGCCTTCAGCGGCGCCAGCACCGGGCTGTTCAGCACCTCGCTGAGGTTGTCGTTGGCCGCCAGGGCCCGGCTCGACGATTCGCCGGACACGCCCTGCATCGACACCAACTGCTGGCTCAGCATGTTGAGCCGGTTCATCTCGACGTCGAAGCGCTCGTCGGTCGCGATGATGCCTTGCGCCTGCTGGAACTTGGACAGGTGCTGTTGCGCGCTTTCGAGCGCCGTGCGGGCCTCGTCGACCTGTTTGCTGAAGAAACCGCTGTACTCGCGCGCCGGGTCGACACGCAACTCGACCGCTGTCTCGAGGTAGGCCTGGACAAAGGCGTTGGCCAGCGTCGCGACGAACTGCGGCTCGGTGCCCCGGTAGGCGACGTTGACCACGTTGCTGCCGGCGCGGGCCACCTGCACATCGAGGTTGCGCAGCATGAAGTCGACCAGCCAGTCTTCGATCGTGCCGTCGCCCTTGCTGACCTTTTCCCACAGCTTGCGGATCTCGGGCACCTCGGTCAGTTTGAGGTTGCGCACGACGCGCAAGGCGACGCGGTCGCTGCGCAGCACCTCGACTTGGGTGTTCATCATCGCCGGCGACGCGGCGCCGCCATACAGCATGGCGGCCACCGGATCCGGCTTGATGTCGATCACCAGCGTGGCGGTGGCGGTGTACATCTTCGGCGCCAGCACGGTGTAGGCCACTGCGGCCCCCAGCACCAGCACGAAGGCCAACACCGCCGGCAGCCAGCGGGCACGCAAGACGGCGATCAGGTTGGCAAGGTTCATTGCATCAGGCTCGGGTTCGGCTCAGAACAGGCTTTCGCGAACGAAAACCACGTCGCCGGTTTGGAGCGCATCGTCGAGCGTGAGTTCAAGCGACTGCACCTGGCCGTTGGCCCCGCGCCGGCTGACCCGCAAGCCTCGCTGCGTGCCGCGCTGCGTCAAGCCGCCGGCGCTGGCCAGCGCCTGCATCACCGTCATGCCGCGCTCCAGCCGCAGCTGACCGGGCCGTTGGACTTCGCCGTACAGGTAGATCACCGGGTAGCGGTCGACCCAGATCGCATCGCCTGGCTGGATCACGATGTCTTCGTTGCGGCCATTGGGCGCGAAAACGCGCGGCAAGTCCACCTCGCGGCGGAAAGGTTGCCCGTTGCGCAGGCCGGTGACCACCACGGTGTCGGAGCCGGCGCTGGTGGCCACGCCACCCGCCAGCGCGATGACATCGGTCAGCCGCATGCCGGCCACATCGAGCGGGATCCGGCCCGGCCTGCCGACCTGGCCCAGCACGTTGACCTGGTTGGCGCGCACCTGGGTCACCATCACGGTGATTTGCGGGTTCTTGACGAAGTCACCCTTCTTCAACGCGCTGGCCAGCGCGGCCTCGGCCTCGTTGATGGTCAGGCCGCCGAGGCGGATGGCGCCGATCAAAGGGTAGCTGATGACGCCAGTCTCGGTCAGGCGGGTCTCGAGCGACAGGTCGGGACTTTGGTAGACGGTGATGCGCACGGTGTCACCGGCGCCGATGCGGTACTGGTCCTGCTCGGTCTTCGACTCGGCAGCGGGCTGGGCGGTGGCCGCCAGCGGGGCCATGGCAATGCTGGCCAACACCAAGCCCACGGAGCAAGCCGTCAACACGGCAGCCACCGATCTCGACCTGTGGCCGACTGACACGCGATCATTCATTTCAGTCCCATCCCTTTCTTTGCAATGTTCGGATCCATGCCGCTGCCAGCAGACGCCGGTTGCGGCGCAGCGTCGGGCACTTTCATCTGCACCGGATCGGGCGAGCCTTCGGGCATCGTCAACTGCACCGGCGCCGGCGCCATCGCTGGCAGGTTGGCGGCCGAGGCCGCGGTCGACGGCGTACCGGCAGCGCCCGGGCCCCCGACGAACTTGCCCTGGTAGCTGATCTGGGCCGCGGTGCGCAAGGCCTTCAGGTTGTCGTCGATCGCCCGGCGCTTGGCCAAGGTGGCGAGGTACTGCTCGATCGCCGGTGCGGCGCGCTCGAAGCTGACCGGCTCGATGCGCGAGGCGGCAATGAACACAACGCGCAGGCTCGGCGCTTCGGACAGCACGGCCGACTCACCGTCCTTCATCTTGGAGAAACGATCGACCAACCCCATCGGCAACTGCTCGGCCGGCTTCACCGAGTGGCTGCCGGTGTAGCGCAAACCTTCGGCCTTCAGCGCCTCGGCGAACTCGTCGGCGGTCTTGGCCTTGGCCAGCCGCTCGTTGACCCAGGCCTGCTTGGCCGGCGGTGCATCGATCACCAATTCCTGCAGCGAATAGACGCGACGTTCCTTGAACAGCGCAGGCGTCGCGTCGTAGAAGTTGCGCGCCTCGTCCGAGCCGGCACGGGTCACCCCCTGGGTCACGCGCTCCTTGTAAGCACGCGCCAGCACCTCTCGCCGCGCGGCCTCCAGCGCCTGCACCACCTGCGGGTCGCGGTCGAGCTTGAGTTCGACCGACTTCTGCACCGCCAGTTCCTGGTCGATCAGGGTTTCGAGCACACGTTTGCTGGCCACATCGAGCTGGTCGGGCCGCACGCTGCGGTCTTGCTGCAACACGAAGTTGACCTGGTGGACCGTGATGTCGCTCTGGTTGACGCGAGCCGCCACCTGCGTGGCCTCGGTTTTGCGCTCACCGCAACCGGTCATGCAGACTGCCACGCCAACCGCGACCGGTAGCATCAGCCATCGGGCCCCGCAGGGCAGCGTCTTGTCTCGGGGCGTCATGCGGGTTCGGCTCCCAGGCTCCCGGGGGCGGAGCCCATGCTGGGGCAAGCTGCGCCGCAGGAGGCGGCGGTTGCCAACGATTCTACGAACGCCCGGCCGCCCCGGCCCGACGCCGCTGCTTCAAACGTGGGGGCGCTGATAACCGAAGCGTTCAAGGAAGAATTTCTCTCGTCGGGCGACCAGGTCCACCGACGCTTCATCGTAGAAGCGCTCGGTGCGGGCGGGCCGGYCGCTGGCCTTGGTGTCATAGATCATCTTGCGCTGTTCATCGCTGAGGGCAATGCCCGCGCGCTCCAGTGCCGTGACCAGATCCTCCGTCAGGCTGTCCTGCCGGATCACATGCTGCACGATACTGTTCTGGGCCTCGAAAGCGCGCAGGCCTTCCTGGGTGCCCACCGTGACCGGCATCTGCGCCGTGCCGCGCACATACAGGTTGAAGTAGCGGTAGGTCATCATGCCCGCGATCTTGCCGATCGGCGACTTGGCCATGTTCGGATCCACCGTGCGGCGCGTCTGCAATGAGCAGGCCACGCGCAGCCACTCGCGAAACGCTTCGACGTTCTCGGGGTCGGCATACCAGAAGCTCTTGGCGCGCTCAGCACTCAGGTCTTCGGGCAACACCACACGCTTGACCTGGTCGGCCGGCGCCTGCTCGGTACGGGCCTTCGCGTTGGCCTCCAACTTCTCGGTCACCTTGACCCAGGCCTTGTCGCTGGTCAGCCGCTGGTACAGGTCACCTTGCTGTGCACAACCGGCAGTCCACAGCGACAGATACCAACCCCAGGGATCACGTACCGAGCCGAACACAGGCCGGCCGCTGGCCAGCACGCCTTCAGGCGGCGCCTTGTGCTTGTTGTCGACCTCGCCACCGACGATTTTCAACAGCAGCTTCTCGACATGCGATGCGCCGGTGTTGCGAAACTCAATGAAGACCAATTTGTCGGCGATCAGCATGCAAGCACGTCCTAGGAAAATCAACAACGATAAGCAGCACCACGCCCGGCCATTGGGACCGTGCGAAGGCGCTGCGATGATAGTCGAGACGTGAGAGCTGACTGGCCCTTGCCGAAGTGCGAATCAACACACGATCGGAGGGTCGCGGCATTGTTCTTGCGTAGACACGCTGTGCTAGTATCAAAGTGCTACTTTCATGGCACTCGCGCTGTGCCGGAACCGAAGGCCGTAGAGCTGAGGTAAGGCGCTCCCACCCCGCAACCTTACAAGCAGTGATCAATGTTTAATCTTGTGCCCGATGAGGGTTCCGACATTCCCTATCTGCCGGACAACAACGCCGAAATCACGCGCGAAGCCGCGTCGACGGTGGAGCTGAAAGGCGATTGGACGATCCCCGCCAAGGCCATCACCGTGATGCGCGTCAAGACGGGCAAGTTCACTGTCAATGTGTCGATCAACACACTGCGCCCGGCGCAGAAGTTGGTAGTGACCTTCCAAGGTGCGCGCGCCGGTGGCAAGGAAACGACCAGCGCGATGCGCCCGATGTTCGCGCGCCGCAACTACGAGGCGCTGTTCGAGGCGCCGATCCTGGCCATCAGCGACCCGATGACCGAGATCGACTGGAACTCCAACGTGCCCCGCTGCGGCTTCTACATGGGCACGCTGGAAGACGATCTGGTGCCTGAGCTCAACGCGTTGATCGACGTGTTCTGCGCCAAGCTGGGTCTGCCGGTCGACAACGTGATCATGTACGGCTCGTCAGCCGGCGGCACCTCGGCTATCCTGGTCGGCAGCCGCCGCACCAGCAAGACCGGCATCGTGGCCGTCTGCCCGTTCCTGCGGCCGGACAAGTACCGCGAAGGCGTCATCGCCGCCGGCATGCGCGCCATCGGCAAGACGATGGACGACTACGAAGAGATGATGCAGTCCACACCGTGGCGCTTCAACGCGTTGACCGCGCTGAAGGACGCCCATACCGGCGGTCAGGACATCCGCCTCGTGGTGGGTCAGAACGTCAAGGACGTGACGACCATCAATCGCCATTTCCCCGGGCTGTGGCGCCGCTGGGACATCGATCCCGAAGGCGGCGTGTCGCCGGACGGCCATGTGATGACGCTGATGTACAACTCCGCCGAAGCCGGCCACGGTCCGGAGCCGGTCGAGCTGTCGCTGCCGCTGTGGAAGCGTGCCATCGAGTTCTTCGATGCGCCGATCAAACGCACACCGAAGAAGGCAGGCAAGAAGAAGGCCGAAGCCGACGCCGAGTGAGCCGACGGGTTCGCAGGCACTGAATCAAGGGCGCCCACGGGCGCCCTTTTCGCTGGGCGCTGCTTGGGCCGTTCCGCCATTCGCCAATGCGAACGGCGCACCGGCAACTCAGCCGAATTTGTAGCCGAAGCGTTCGATGATCGGCGCGTACACCTGACCCACCAGCTCGCGGCTGGCGTCGTCGTAGAACTCGGTGTAGTGGCGCTTCTTGGCGCCTTCCTTGCGTTCGCTGGTGACGTTCTCGGAGACGATGGGGATCGGGTCGTTGACCCCCAGGCGTTTGAGCACTTCGTCGAAGCCGTCTTGCAGGGCCTCGAAGCGGATCACGTAGTCCGCATGGTTCAGGTACTCGAGCGGGCCCTTGATGGTGCTGCCCTTCTCCTGATGGCGGTGCAGCTGGCCCCCGATCCATTCGGCGAAGGGTTGATCCTGTGCCGCGTCCATGCTGGCCTTGATCTTCGGGTTCTCTTGTGCCCAACGGTACTTCTTGGGCTCGTTGACGAAACGCCCCTTGCGCTTGAGGTAGCGGCTGACCAGCAGGTCGTAAGGGTTGCGCACGCTGGTGAACTTGAACAGGCCGTCCAGCTGTTCCCGCGTCATCAAGCCGGCGTCTTGCAGGTCTTGCCAGGTGGCGTGGTGCTTCTTGATCTGCAGATCACCCTCGCGGCGCAGGTCCCAATCGGGCATCGCATGGCCGTCCAGCGAACGCTGCAACGTCTTCGCGATGGCCTTGCTTGCCGTCTGCGGATTGGCAAAGAAGATGTACTTGAAACGAGACGAGTAGACAGCCACAGCAACCCCCCAGTTTCTCTGCCGGAGCAGGTCTGGCGCCACGTCTGGCCCCCTATACTTCTCTGAGCCAGGCCGAGGAAACCAGCGCACACCATGCTTACTTCCGACAAACTGATTCTCGTTGAACTTCACAAATCCGGCTCCGCCCGTTTGAAGAAACTTCTAGGGGATTTCGTGGGCGGAGAAACCAGCGGCAAGCACGCTGGCTATGCCGACGAGTTGGTGGCAACGGGCAAGCCCATCGTGGGCTATGTGTGCAACCCTCTGACCTGGTACCTGACACAGTGGCAGCTGGGCTGCGCCGGCAAGGGCGACATCCACAAACGCCTGACCGATCAGGAGCGTTGGGACCAGTTGCAAGCGCGTCGGGCCAACCGCCCGCTGAAAGAAGGCGCTCGGTCGAGCGCGCGTGAGATCCCCGAAGGTTGGAACGCCGACTACGCCAAGAAGGCCTGGTACGCCGACGCCGAAAGCCCGGAAGCCTTTCGCGAGTGGTTAAAGATGGTCTTGACCAACCGCGCCATCCGCCGTTTGGTGGACTCAGGCTACGCCGGATCGCCTGTCAACAAGTTGGCGGGTTTGATGACCTACCACCTGTTCACGAGCTTCGTGCGCGGCGGCGAGAACGTCGACAAATCGATCGACAGCCTCGAAGCGCTGGAGGCTCTGGGCGCAGCCAACGCGATCACGCCTCACTTCATCCGCGCCGAGTCGATCGGCACCGACCTGCTGCAGGTGCTGACGACGCTGGGCATCCCGCTGACCACTGAGCAACGGGCCGAGGTCGATGCGCTGAAGGACCGCGGCGGAGTCGCTGCCAAGGCCATCCAGCGTTTTTACGACGTGCCCAGCCTGCGCATGGTCGCCAAGCGCGACGAGCTGATCAGCAAGCTGTTCGGCTACACCGCGCCGCCTACAGTGCCCGACCCCGAGACCTTCGGCCGCAAGCCCGGCAAAAACAAGGCGGACAAGGCAGACAAGCCGCCACGCGCCGAAGGCGCGAAGCTCAGCAAGGCCGAGAAGGAACAAAAGCGCCTGGCCCGCGAGCAGCGCCAGGCCAAGAAGGCCGCCAAGGGCGCGGGCGATGGCAATGGCGCCAAGAAGGCCAATTCAGCACGCGCCGAAGCCAAGATGAACCCGGCCCAGGCCAAGACCGCCAAGGCGGCGAATCCGAAGGCGACCAAATCGCCCAAGCCAGTCAAGGCCGCCAAGGCCCAGCCGATGGACGACGAGGACGACGACGAGTAAGCCGTCGGAGCCCCCAAACAGACACGGCCGCATCAGCGGCCGTTGTTCTTTCTGCGGGCTGCCGGAGCGCCCGCCCGCCTCGCAATCAGCCGAGCACGCCCGGATTGCTCCATTGATCGAGCCAGGGCGCGCAGGCCTTCTGAATTCTCTCGATCTCTTCGGCGGTCAGGACTTTGTGCGCGTCCGAGGCGCGCTTCTGGATGGCATGCGCCTTTTCCGACTTGCCATCGGCCTTGCTGCCAGTGGCCTCCGACGCGATCATCGTCGGCACGAACTCCATGCCGACGAACTTGCAGATGGTCTGGATGGACTCCGTCGGCGAATCGATCAGCCAGTCGTACGGCGCCATGAACATGTCCTTGCCATGCGCAGGAACCGCGTCGTTGACGAGCTTGGTGAAGCGCTCGAAGACGCCGATCATTTCGTCGACGCCCTTGTCGAGCCAACCGGTCTTCTCGGGCGGCTCGCCGTCCGACTGGGCCTTGGCCAGACGCTTGCGGTACGAGGCCACCACATCGACCGGATCGCGGCTGCAGACCAGGATCTTGGCGTGCGGAAAGATCTCGAAGATCAGCTCCAGCTTGCGCAGGTGGCCTGGCGTCTTTTCCAGCGGATGGCGGCCGGGGTAGACGGTGTTGCCGGCGAAGTAGAAGAACGCCCGGATGGAGTCGGCTTCGGAAAGCTCACCAAATTCTTCTTCGTATGGCTCGACCCACTCGCGCAGCGCCATCAGGTTGGGCCGCCCCTTCAGGTAGGCCCGGGTCGGGAAGTGGATCGGGTCGACGTAGGGCTGGCGTGGCCGCAGGAAGATGAAGGTCTCGCGGCAGTTGGCGATGTCGAACATCGTCGGGTGCTGCGCGAACGCCACTTGCAGCATCGAGGTGCCCGAGCGCGCCAGCCCGACGATGAAGATCGGGCGGCTTTGCTCGCACCAGCGCCGCAGCTCGGCCAATTCGAACTTGGCGGCGGGCTCCGCTTGCGGCTTGCCTGACAGGCGTTGAAGCATGGTGCGCATGGCTTGCTACCAATTGTAGAAAGTTGAAAACAGTGGTGCCACCCTGCGGTGGCACCGTGCACGCCCTTCAAATGTGCGGAGGGGCGCGATGACTGCGCCTTGGGTGACCCGCTCAGGCCTTGAACCGAGGGTATCCGAAGGTCTCGAAGTCGTCCTGGTAGGCCTCATACAAGGCTTGCTCCACGTCGGGCTCATCGCGCAGCAGCTGCAGCAGGGCTTCGTCGTCGGCGTCGCTCTTGTTCCGCTTTGGTGCAGACAGCGCCTGCTTGGGGCGCTCCGGCAGACCCGGGATGGCGCGCTGCACACGCTCCAGATCGTCGTCGAGCGACTCCAGGTGACCCACCTCGTTGACCAGCAGCTTGCCGTCTTCATCGCACAGCCATTGCGTCTGCGACCACAGCAGCCGGTGGTACTGCTTGCGCTTGAGCTTGGGCGACAAGGCGAAGCTCTTGAAGTCGGGCATGTTCTCGATGAACTTCAGCCGGTCCATCTCCTTGTTGCCGCGCCAGCGCTTCATGAAATGGAAGGTGCTCTGCGCGCGTGCATACGGGTTGCGCACGATGCCGAACGAGAAATACGACTTCCACAGCTCAGGCCCCACGATGGCGCGGATTTCGCCGGCCGTGGCGTGCTTGGTCAGACCGAAACGCTTCTTGAATTCGTTCTGCAAGACTTCGCCCAAGGCCGTGCCGCCGACCTCGAGATCGCGATAACTGCTGTACTGGCTGAAGAGCTCGGTGACCGAAGTACCCGCGGACTTAGGGACGTGAACGAAGATGAATTTGTGGGTATGGTTGACGATCACAGGTCTCGGCTCCAATGTGCAGTCGCAGATAATACCGACTGCATGGCGACGCGATGCGTGCGAAAGAAACATCGATGATCATTTCACTCAACAAGCGCTACGTTTTCGTTCACATCCACAAGTGCGCCGGCACCAGCATCGAAGTCGCATTGGCCAAGTCGCTGAAGCACAACGACATCGTCTTGGGATCCACCAAGAGCGGCGAGAAGTACCAGGAGTTTTTCAAGCGCTCGATCGGCTTGAACAAACACAGCACCGCGCTCGAAGCGCGGGGCTTCCTCGGGGAGGCGATGTACGCGAAGTTCTTCAAGTTCGCGTTCGTGCGGCACCCGATCGATCGCCTGCATTCGCTGTACTCATACGCACTGAAGCTCGCGCATGACGCAGAGCTGACCGACGACGAGCGCCGCAATTTCAACGCGAACGGGCAGTGGCCGGATCGCCCGCCGTTTCGCTACAAGGCGGTGGCGGCGGCGCTTGAATCGAAGTCGTTCAGCGACTTCGCGCTGCACCCGCTGACCTGGGCCGATGCCGGCGCGCAACCACAGTGGCAAAGCGTCTGCAATGCGCAGGGCGAGTTGATTGTCGATTTCGTCGGCAAGGTCGAGTCGATCGAGCAGGACTTCACCCAGATCTGCGAGAAGCTCGAGGTCACCGTGCCGCTCGAAGTGCGCAACTCGAGCCACGAGAAGAAGTCGTCGCACGAACTGTCGTCGCTCGCGCTGTCGACGGTGCAAGACCGGTTCGCACGCGACTTCTCTTTGTTCGGCTACTCGGCAGAGTGAGCGCCCCCGGCGCTTGACGCAACAACGAGGCGGCACAAGGGTGCCGTCGATTGAAAAAGCCCGATCGCCGGGCATCCCAAACGAAAACGGCCGCTGTGAAGCGGCCGTTTTCGTATCAGGTGGTCAGCGGCCGAGGCCACCGCCGAACAATCT
>NZ_JBFUGE010000048.1:0-21499 GCF_056403075.1 Ideonella sp. P3_A4
CATCGGGGGCAGCGTGATCGGGCCGCTGCCGTCAGGCCGCAACTCGAGCGGGATCGTGGCTTCGGGGTCGATCGGGTGCGTCAGCACCGGCGGCGGCACCTTCAGGTGGGCCGGGGCGCCGCTTGAAGCCGGATTGGACGCGGGGGCGGCCGCTGGCGTGGCGGGCGGGATCGGCGTGAAAGCCATCGGCCGCGAGCCCGACAGTGGCGCGACGCCGACCATCTGCTTCTCGATCGCGTCGATCTTGGCCTTGACCGCGCCGTCGGCCAGGCTGGACGGGCGGCTGGCCCGCACGTCGACCTCGTCGAGGTTCGAATTCGCCAGCGCCGCCGCCTGCTCGGGCGTCAAACCCTCGCGGCGGATGCGGCGCAGCATGTCCAGCTCGCGCTTGCGGACGAAGTCGTTGCGGCGCTTGCGCTCGATCATCGCCTTCAGCTCGGCCCGATCGGAATCGGCGAACTGGCTCAGGCGGCTGTCCTCGACCTTCTGGATCAGATCCTTGGCCGGGCCGGCAACCTTGCGCACCACGCGGCGCAGCAGGCCACCGCCTTCACCGTCGTTGTCGTTCGACATGGCGCCGGCGCAGGGTTGCGCTGAGGGTTGAGGTCGGGCCGGACAGGGTTCAGTCCCCGAACATCTTCTGCTTCATCTCGCGCCGCTGCTGCGCTTCGAGCGACAGGGTGGCGGTCGGGCGGGCCAGCAAGCGGCCCAGGCCGATCGGCTCGCCGGTCTCGTCGCAGTAGCCGTAGTCGCCGGCCTCGATGCGGCCCAGCGACTGCGAGATCTTCTTCAGCAGCTTGCGCTCGCGGTCGCGCGTGCGCAGCTCCAGCGCATGCTCTTCCTCGATCGTCGCGCGGTCGGCCGGGTCGGGCACGATCGACGTGTCTTCGCGCAGGTGCTCGGTGGTTTCACCGGCGTTGGACAGCAGCGCGTCCTTCTGCTCCTGCAGCCGGCTGCGGAAGAACTCCAGCTGCTTCTCGTTCATGTACTCGGACTCCGGCATCGCCAGCAGTTCGGGTTCGGTCAGCTCGCGGCCGGACTTGGTCTTCCAGGCATTGGCAAGCTTGGGGTCCGCCTTGGTGGCACTCTTCACGGCATTCATCGGTTCTGGATAGGTCTTTGTCGCCTGTTTCGCCGGGGCGAAACGGTCGGTGAAGCTGGCGGTAGAAGGGGTGGGGGCGTGAGCCCTGGAGGGCGCGGCCGGAGCGGGTATCTTGGCCGTTGCTGCTTTGGCCGCGGGGGCTTTGGCTGGCGCATCGGCGACGGATTTCACGCTCGCGGCTTTTGCCGTTGCTGCCTTGGGGGTGGCCTTCGGGGCAGCGGCGGGCTTGGTCGCGCTTTCCTTGGCTGGGGCCGCGCTTTTCGCCGGTGTCTTGCTCACGTCCGTCTCCTCACCACATGGCATGGGATATGGCGGTTATACCCCTTGGGCGGGGGCTCTTGTGGTGCAACCGCCACGGTTTGGGCGCGCGGATTGTAGCCACGTGATGTGCCCCTGGCTGACCCGGTTCAAACCAGGCAGCCCTCCAGGCCTTGTAGCAGGATGTCCTTGGGCAGGTCGATGCCGATGAACACCATCTTGCTCGTCTTTTTTTCGCCCGGCGCCCACTTCGGCCCGAGGTCGCTGCCCATCAGCTGGTGCACGCCCTGGAAGATGACCTTGCGGTCGCTGCCCTTGAGGTACAGCACGCCCTTGTAGCGCAGCATCTTGGGGCCGTAGACCTGCACGATCGCGCCGAGGAAGTCTTCCAGCTTGGCCGGGTTCAGCGCCTTGTCGGCGCGGAAGACGAAGGACTTCACGTCGTCGTCGTGGGCGTGGTGGTGCGGGTGGTCGCAGTGTTCGCCGTGCTCGTGGTCATGATCATGGTCGTGATCGTGCCCATGGTCGTGGCCGCCGTCCTCGTTGAGGAACTCGGGGTCGATGTCGAGCTTGGCGTTGAGGTTGAAGCCCTTCAGGTCGAACACGTTGGCCAGCGGCACGTCGCCAAAGTTGACCCGGCGCTGCGGTGCGCGCGGGTTCATGTGCTTCAGGCGGTGCACCAGGTCGTCGACCGCGACTTCATCGACCAGGTCGGTCTTGCTGATGAAGATCTGGTCGGCGAAGCCGACTTGGCGGCGCGCCTCCTGGCGAGCGTCGAGCTGGTCGTTGGCGTGCTTGGCGTCGACCAGGGTCAGGATCGAGTCGAGCTGGTAGCTCTCGGCCACCTCGTCGTCCATGAAGAAGGTCTGCGCCACCGGGCCGGGGTCGGCCAGGCCGGTGGTCTCGATCACCACGCGTTCGAAGTCCAGTTCGCCTTTGCGGCGACGGGCGGCCAGGTCGGCCAGCGTCGAACGCAGGTCTTCGCGGATGGTGCAGCAGACGCAGCCGTTGCTCATCTGGATCACCTGCTCTTTGCTTTCGGTGACCAGGATGTCGGTGTCGATGTTCTCTTCGCCGAACTCGTTCTCGATGACGGCGATCTTCTGGCCGTGGGCCTCGGTCAGCACGCGCTTGAGCAGGGTCGTCTTGCCGGAGCCGAGGAAGCCGGTGAGGATGGTGGCGGGAATCAGGGACATGGTGGGGCGTGGTGGTGAAAGCGCAGCGTCGCGCGGGCCAGACAAAGCAAGGCAGCCAGCCCCCGGGCAACGATGCCCCGGCTTGCCAAGGCAGCCGGGGCATGGACTCTGGGGCAGCAACCATGCCCTGTCAAGCGGCAGGGGCATGGCCCGCCACCCGCTTCAACTGGGGGCGATGGCCCCCATTTTCAACCGCCTGCTTCACCCCACACGCCGGGGGCGCTTTGGGCCGCTCAGGGCTTGGCGGCGTAGACGTTGCCGTTGGCCTTGTAGCGGGCGATCGAGGCCTTCAGGTCGGTGTACTCGGCACAGGGCATGAAGCAGACCTTGTCCAGCGTGGCCAGGCGGGCTTCGGCCTGCGGCAGCTGGTTCAGCACCAGGTACAGCTCGCCCGAATACTCCAGCGCGCCCTTGTGCTTCGGGTCGATGCGCAGCGCCTCGTTGTAGTACTGCTCGGCGGCTGCGTAGTCGGGCACCTTGGCCTTGCGGTGGCTGTAGCCCATCAGGTTGTTCCAGTCGGCGCTGCTGCGGTCGTCGACCTGCTTCAGCGCGTCGATCGCGGCGACCCATTTGTTCTGCTGGATCAGCTCGCGCGCGGCGGCCAGCTTGTCGGGCGCGGCGCTGCTGGTGCTGGGGCTGGTGTCCGCGGCGTGGGCCGCCAGGGCAAGCGTGGCGGTGGCGAGCGTGGCGCAGGCCAGGCGGACGGTGCGGTGGAAGGTGTGGGCGAAGTTGGTCATGGCGAATCCTCTGGTTTGAAGTGGCGCCACCTTTGGCGCTCGCTGGCACCTACGGGGGTGGCTGGCGTTTGGACGCAGTGGATGCAGAAAAATTTTTCGCGCCTTCACCAAAGCTTGGCGCACGGGCCTTCGGCCAGGAAGGGTTGGGTTGGGGCGGCGGGTGGCGGGGTGTCTGCGGGCTCCAGGCTGACCGCCAGCCGGTCGACCTTGGCAAAGATCGCTTCCGAAGCAGCCGGCAACTGCAGCGTGCCGGGGCCCGGGCCGGCCGGCAACGCGCCCACCGGGATCGCCGGCCCGCCGTCTTTGCCCAGCGCCCACAGCCGGGCCACCTGGCCGGCGGGCAGTTGGAAGGCCGGCTGCAGCCACTTGATCGTCAACACCTGGCCCTGCCGGCGCGAACTGGCCAGCACCAGGGCCTTGCCCTGGGCATCCGACAGGATGCCGACATAGGCGGCCGGCAAACCCGGCCCGGCCGCTTCGAGGCCGACCTGGGCCGCCCACGGCGGTTGCCAGCGCAGCGCGGCGACGGCCAGCACGGCGCCGGCCAGCACACCCAATACCAAGCCAGCCCCGGCCGGGCCGCTGCGCGGGCCGACCGGCAGCCAGCGGCCCCACCAGGAGGTGGTGTTTTGCTGCGGGGCGGTTGACGGTGCCGTTTGGCCAAACAGGCGCGTTTCGATATTCGCCCAGACGGCGTCGCGCGGGGCCGCCGCTGGCACCACCTCGGCCAGCCGGGCCAGCCGTTGTTGCCAGGCTTCGACCACGCGCCGGGCCTGCGGGGCGTCGCGCAGCACACGCTCGAAGCGGCGCCGGGCGCGGCCGCGCAGCGTGCCGACGGCGTAGTCGCGCGCCAGCGCCTCCAGCCGCGGTGGGTGCAGGTAGTTCATGCCGCCCCCTCCACCGCCGCGTCGTCGCCAAGGCAGGTCTTCAGCTTGTCCAGCCCGCGCCGGACCCACGCCTTGACAGTGCCCAGCGGCGCCGCCAGCGTCTCGGCGATTTCGCCGTGCGCCAGCCCGCGGTAATAAGCCAGGGCCACCGCCTGGCGCTGCGGCGCGCTCAAGGACGCCATGCAGCGGTCCAACCCCAGTTTGGCGATGCTCGCGGCCAGCAGTTGCGGCGGCTCGGCGGTCGGGTCGGCCGGCAGGTCCATTGCGTCGTCGTCCAGCGCGTGGGTGCGGGCCATTTCTTCGCGGTGGGCGCGCAGGCCGTCGATGGCCCGGTTGCGCACGATGTTGATCAGCCAGGTCATCGGGCTGGCAATCGCCCGTTGGTAGCTGCCGGCGTGCTGCCACACGCTGACGAACGCCTCTTGCAGCACTTCTTCAGCCTGCTCGCGGCGCAGCGTGATGCGCCAGGCGACGCCCAGCAGGTGGGAGCTGGTCAGCCGGTACAGGCGGGCGAAGGCCGCGCGGTCGCGCAGGGCGATGCGCGAGAGCAGCTGGGCCAGGTCGTCGGTCGGTTCGTTCACGCGCGGGCGTTCGGGCAGCCAGAGGTGGCGCCGAGTGTAGAGCCCGTGGCCGACCGCGAGGTAGGGGCTGGGCTTGTCAAATCGTTCGGGTATCCTAGGTCCCCCGCAATTGCCGGCACCCTTGTGTCCGATCCCCAGTCTCATCGCGCCCCGGCCTCGCCGAAAAAGGGCGCCCACTCCCATCGCGGCGGCTCAGGCGGCGATACCGCGCACGAGCGCACCGACAAGCGCACGCTGTTCGAGCGCCTGGTCGAGTTCATTTCGCCCGGCCCCGACTCGACCGACGAGCTGATCGAAACCCTGGCCGAGGCCGAGCACCGGGAGCTGATCGAGCCGCAGTCGCGTGCGATGCTCGAAGGCGTGATCCGCATGGCCGACATGGTGGCCGGCGACGTGATGGTCGCCGCGCCGCGGATGGACCTGCTCGACATCGATGCCCCTTATGACGAACTGCTCGCGGTCGTCATCGGCACTGGTCACTCGCGCTTTCCGGTCACCGAGGGCGCGCGCGACAACATCATCGGCATCCTGCTGGCCAAAGACTTGCTCAAGCTGCAGCGCGCGCCGGAGCTGAACCTGCGCACGCTGCTGCGCCCGGCCGTCTTCGTGCCCGAAAGCAAGGGCCTGAACGAGCTGCTGCGCGACTTCCGCACCAACCGCAACCACCTGGCGATCGTGATCGACGAGTTCGGCACGACCGCGGGGCTGTTGACGATCGAAGACGTGCTCGAAGAGATCGTCGGCGAGATCGAAGACGAGTTCGACGACGCCGCCGCCGGCAGCGCCGCCGACGCGGTCTACACGCTGGCCGACGGCAGCCACCGCGTCGCCGGCGATGCGGCGATCGCTTCGGTCAACGAGGCCTTCGCGGTCGCGCTGTCGGAAGAAGATTTCGACACCATCGGTGGCCTGATTGCCCATGAGCTGGGCCGGGTGCCGCGCCGTGGCGAATCGGTTGAGGTGGCGAACCTGCGCTTTTCGGTGATGCTGACCCGCGGCGGCGCGGTGCGCTGGTTCAAGGTCCAGCGCTTGCCCAAGCCGGCCGACGCGGTCGAAGCCGAAGCGTGAAGCGCCCGGGTCTCTGGCCGCTGGCGATGCTGCTCGCCGGCGGGTTGCACACAGCGTCGTTCGCGCCGCTCGAATGGTGGCCGTTGCAGATTGCTGCGGTGGCGCTGCTCGCCTGGGGTGTGCGCGACGTGTCGCCCCGTAGCGCCGCCTGGCGGGGTTTCTCTTTCGGTGTCGGCTGGCTGACGTCGGGCCTGTGGTGGCTCTATATCAGCATGCACAACTTCGGTGGCATGCCGGCTCCGCTGGCGGCGTCCGCCGTGGTGGTGCTGGCGGCTGCGTTGTCGCTTTACCTCGCTGCGGCCATGGCGCTGTTCGCCTGGCGCCGCCGTGGCCAGCCGCTGTGGGATGCGTTGGGCTTTGCCGCCTGCTGGCTGCTGGCCGAGTTGGCGCGGGCCCAGTTCTTGACCGGCTTTCCGTGGATCGCCTCGGGCTACGCCCACAGCAGCGGCCCGCTGGCCGCTCTGGCGCCGTGGGTGGGTGTGTACGGCATCGGCGCGGTGGCGGCGCTGGTAGCAGCTGGTGCGGCGCAGGCCGTCAAACCGGCCCCGAACGTTCGCCGCCCCTGGCTCGCTTTGGCGGTTGCGGTACCACTGATTGGCTGGCCTTGGCTCGCGCCGCGTGACTTCACCGAGTCGGCCGGCATGCTGCGTGTCAGCCTGCTGCAGCCGAATGTGCCGCAAGACCTGAAGTTCGATCCCGACCGCATCGTCGGCGAGATCGCTGCGCTGCAGGCGCAACTGCAGGCGGCGCAAGGCGACCTGGTCGTGACGCCCGAATCGGTGCTGCCGATCCCGCGCGACCAACTCGACCCCACCTATTGGCAGCAGTTGACGGCGCCGTTTCGCAGCGGCCCGCGTGCCGCGCTGATCGGCACCTTCCTGGGCAACGAACAAGAGGGTTATGTCAATTCGGTGGTCGGTGTGTCGGCCGCGGGCGAGAGCTACAGCTACGGCAAGCGCCACCTGCTGCCCTTTGGCGAGTACGTGCCGCCAGGCTTTCGTTGGTTCGTCGAGTTGATGCAGATCCCGCTTGGCGACCAGGCCAATGGCCGCAGCGAGGCACCCTTCGTTGCTGCCGGCCAGCGCCTGCGGCCTTTGATCTGCTACGAAGACCTGTTCGGCGAGCACATGGTGACCAGCGCCGGCGATGGCCCCGAGGCCGCGACCATGCTGGTCAACGTCAGCAACCTGGCCTGGTTCGGCCGCCACATGGTGCAAGACCAGGACCTGCAGTTCTCGCGCCTGCGCTCGCTGGAGTTCCAGCGGCCGATGGTGCGCGCCACCAACACCGGGGCGACGGCGGTGATCGACCACCATGGCCGCGTGACGGCCCGGTTGCCAGCGGAAACCGCCGGCACGCTCGACACCGAGGTCGAGGGCCGGCGGGGTGTCACGCCCTATGCCCGCTGGCTGGGCGCGTTAGGCCTGTGGCCGTTGTGGCTCGCAGGCCTGGTCGGCTGGTGGGCCAGCCGACGGGCACGTCTTACTGGTGGATCACCATCGAGATATCGCTGACCCAGCCACCGGTGGCGCCGTTGTTCAGGCGGCCTTGAACCTGCAGCGTGTGGCTGCCGGCGGTCAGCCGCACTGGCAGTGTGATCGACGGGCGTACCCAGCCGTCGAAGCCGGCCGTGCCATTGGCGCCGCAGAAGGCGTCCAACGATCCGGCGGTCGGCGCGATCGCCACGTTGTCAACCAACACGTCCAGATCGACCCAGGCGCCGCTGTCGCCCGCCGGTGCGTCGACCGAACATTCGGCCGAGAAGGTCAGCACATAGGTCGCGGTCGCGGTGATGTTGAAGGTGCGTGACGTGGCACCGGTCGACGCCAGCGGCACGAACGCGGTGGCGGTGTTGAACGAGAAGTTGGACGGATAGGTGCCCGAAATGATGACCTTGGCCTGAGCGGCAGCGGCCAGGATGAACAGGGCGGCGGCGAAAACGGCCTGATGACGGAGCTTCATGGAAGGCTCTCCTTGGTTTGTGGTTGATGCCGCCAGATCCCATGACAAGCGGCGTCGCCACTGTCTGCGCATCACCACCCAGCGCCGATCCCTAGCCGCTGCGAAACCGCCCCCTAGGACAGGTGGCTCCTAGAATCCCCAGTTTTCATCGTCCGAGCTTCCATGCTGACCTTCCAGCAACTCATCCTCCGCCTGCAGGACTACTGGGACGCGCAAGGCTGCGCGCTGCTGCAGCCCTACGACATGGAGGTGGGCGCGGGCACCAGCCACACCGCCACCTTCCTGCGCGCGCTCGGCCCCGAGCCCTGGAAGGCCGCCTATGTGCAGCCCAGCCGCCGGCCCAAGGACGGCCGCTACGGCCAGAACCCGAACCGCCTGCAGCACTACTACCAGTACCAGGTGGTGCTGAAGCCCGCGCCGGCCAACATCCTCGAGCTCTACCTCGGCTCGCTCGAAGCACTCGGCTTCGACCTGAAGAAGAACGACGTGCGCTTCGTCGAGGACGATTGGGAGAACCCGACGCTCGGCTGCTGGGGCCTGGGCTGGGAGGTCTGGCTGAACGGCATGGAGGTGACGCAGTTCACCTACTTCCAGCAGGTCGGCGGCATCGATTGCAAGCCGGCGACCGGCGAGATCACCTATGGCCTGGAGCGGCTGGCGATGTACCTGCAGGGCGTCGAGAACGTCTACGACCTGCAGTACGCACCCGGCATCAAGTACGGCGACGTGTTCCTGCAGAACGAGATCGAGCAGAGCACCTACAACTTCGAGCACTCGGACGTCGAGTTCCTGCTGCACGCCTTCTCGGCCCACGAGAAGCAGAGCCAGTACCTGATGACGCAGCAGCTGGCGCTGCCGGCCTACGAACAACTGCTGAAGGCTGCCCACACCTTCAACCTGCTGGACGCGCGCGGCGCGATCAGTGTGACCGAGCGCGCCGCCTACATCGGCCGCATCCGCAATCTGGCGCGCGCGGTGGCCAAGAGCTACCTCGACAGCCGCGCCCGCCTGGGCTTCCCGCTCGCGCCCAAGGCCTGGGCCGATGAAGTGATCGCCCAGCTCGAACCCAAGGACGGCCCGAAGCCATGACCGCCCCTAACCTCCTCGTTGAACTGTTCGTCGAAGAGCTGCCGCCCAAGGCGCTGAAGAAGCTGGGCGAGGCCTTCGCCGGCACACTGGCCGCGAGCCTGCAGGCCCAGGGCCTCGCTGCGGCCGATGCCGCCGTCACAGCATACGCGTCACCGCGCCGCCTGGGTGTGCAGGTGGCGAACGTCGCTGCCAAGGCCGCCGACCGTGCGGTCCAGCAAAAGCTGATGCCGGTGGCTGTGGCGTTGAACGCCGAAGGCCAGCCGACGCCGGCACTGCTGAAGAAGCTGGCCGCGCTCGGTGCCGATGCGTCGGTCGTGCCGCAATTGAAGCGCGCGATGGACGGCAAGGCCGAAGCCTTGTTCCTGGACAGCATGGTGCCCGGTGCGACGCTGGCCGAGGGTCTGCAGAAGGCGCTCGAAGAGACGCTGGCCAAGCTGCCGATCCCGAAGGTGATGACCTACCAGCTGGCCGACGGCTGGAGCGACGTGAAGTTCGTGCGCCCGGCGCACGGCCTGGTCGCGTTGCATGGCGCTGCGGTGGTGCCAATCAGCGTGCTGGGCTTGACGGCCGGCCGCACGACCAAGGGCCACCGCTTCGAAGCGCTGACGCCGCAGGTCGAGCTGGTCGATGCCGACAGCTACGCCGCGCAGATGATCGAGCAGGGTGCGGTGATCGCCGGCTTTGCCGAGCGCCGCGCCGAGATCGTGCGCCAGCTCGACGCGGCGGCCGCCGCGCGAGGCTTGAAGCCGATCGACGACGACGCACTGCTAGATGAAGTGACCGCGCTGGTCGAGCGGCCCAACGTACTGGCCTGCCAGTTCGAGTCGGAGTTCCTCGGTGTGCCGCAGGAATGCCTGATCCTGACGATGAAGGCCAACCAGAAGTACTTCCCGCTGCTCGATGCGCAGGGCAAGCTGACGAACCAGTTCCTGCTCGTCAGCAACATCCGGCCTGACGATGCGAGTGCGGTAACCGGCGGCAACGAGCGTGTCGTGCGCCCGCGCCTGGCCGACGCCAAGTTCTTCTTCGACCAGGACCGCAAGAAGACGCTCGAATCGCGCGTGCCGAGCCTGGCCAAGGTGGTCTATCACGGCAAGCTGGGCACGCAGGGCGAGCGTGTCGAGCGTGTGCGCGCGATCGCCCGCACGATCGGTGCGCAACTTGGTGGCGAGGCTCTGGCAGCCCAAGCCGACCGCGCCGCGCTGCTGGCCAAAGCCGACCTGCTGACCGACATGGTCGGCGAGTTCCCCGAGCTGCAAGGCATCATGGGCGGCTACTACGCCCGCCACGATGGCGAGCCCGAGGCGATCGCCTTCGCGGTAGAAGACCACTACAAGCCGCGTTTCGCTGGCGACGAACTGCCGCGCAACGACGCCGGCCTGGTGGTCGCGCTGGCCGACAAGCTAGAGACGCTGGTCGGCCTGTTCGGCATCGGCCAGTTGCCCACTGGTGACAAGGATCCGTTCGCGTTGCGCCGCCATGCGCTGGGCGTGATCCGTATGCTGATCGAGCGCGAATCACCGCTGGCGCTGGACGGCCTCATCGCCGCCGCCGTGCCGGCCTTCGGCCCGTTGATCAAGGACCCGAGCGCTGCGCTGCAGACCTTCTTCGCCGAGCGACTGGGTGGCCAGCTGCGCGATCAGGGCTACTCGGCGCAAGAGGTCGACGCGGTGCTGGCCCTGGCGCCGCAGCGTCTGGCCGATGTGAAGAAGCGGCTGGATGCGGTGCGTGCCTTTGCGGCGTTGCCGGAAGCGGCCTCACTCGCGGCGGCCAACAAGCGCGTCGGCAACATCCTGAAAAAGGTCGAGGGCGAACTGCCGACCGAGGTTCGTGACAACCTGCTGGCTGAAGCCGCAGAGCGCGCGCTGTTCGACGCGATCAATCAAGTGCAACCGCGTTCGACGGCACTGTTCGACAGTGGCGACTACACCGGCTCGCTGCGCGAGTTGGCGGCGCTGCGAACACCGGTCGACGCCTTCTTCGACGGCGTGATGGTCAACGCCGACGACCCGGCGCTGCGCGCCAACCGCCTGGCTTTGCTGGGCCGGCTGCACGCGGCGATGAACCGCGTGGCCGACCTGTCGCGCCTGGCCACCTGATCCGCCCCGCGAAAGGCACCCACCATGCAGACGCCCAAGCTGATCATCCTCGGCCGCGACGGCATCCTGAACCGGTTCCGCGAGGACCATGTGAAGGAGCCGTCCGAGTGGGAGCCGATCCCGGGCGCGTTGGAGGCGGTGGCCAAGCTGAACCATGCCGGCTGGCACGTGGTGATCGCCACCAACCAGGCCGGCATCGGCCGCGGCATGATCGACATGTCGGCCGTCAATGCGGTGCACCTGCACATGATGAAGATGCTGGCCACCAAGGGCGGCCGGCTCGACGCGGTGTTCTTCTGCCCGCACACCCGCGACGACGGCTGCGATTGCCGCAAGCCGCTGCCGGGCATGATGCATGACATCGCCCAGCGCTACGGCGCCGATCTGTCGCAAGTGCCGATGGTGGGCGACACGCTGCGCGACCTCGAAGCTGCGCAGGCGGCCGGTTGCCCACCGCACCTGGTCAAGAGCGGGCGCGCCAACCTGGTCTCCGAGGCCGAGCTGGCCCAGTGGGCGGCAGCGGTGCCCGGCACCGCGGTGCACGACGACCTGGCGTCGTTTGCGAGCTATTTGCTGCAACAAGAGTTGGCGGCGCGCTTCGCTGTCTGACCGATCTTTCCGTTCTTCATGCAACGTCTCGGCTGGACCCTGCGCTCGGCGCTGTTCTTCCTGTGGTTGGCTGTCACCGTGGTGCCCTGGGCCAGCTTCGTCGTGCTGATGTCGATCTTCGTGCGCGGCACGCCGCTGTACTGGGTCTGCGCGCGCTGGCTGGCCACGGCGATCTGGGGTGCCCGCATCATCTGCGGCGTGAAATGGCGCGTGCAGGGCATGGACAACGTGCCGACCGCGGCCGACGCGCGCGCCGCGGTGCTGCTGGCGCCCAAGCACCAGTCGACCTGGGAGACCTTCGCCTTCCCGATGCTGATGCCGCACCCGCTGTGCTACGTGTTCAAGCGCGAGCTGTTGTGGATCCCGTTCTTCGGCTGGGCCATCGGCAGCCTGGACATGATCCACATCGACCGCAGCAAGCGCGCCCAGGCCTGGACCAAGGTGGCCGAGCAGGGCAAGCGCTACATGGAGCAGGGCAACTGGGTCATCATGTTTCCCGAAGGCACCCGCACGGCTCGCGGTGAGCAGGGTGTCTACAAGTCCGGCGCGACGCGGTTGGCCGTGGCCACCGGCACGCCAGTGGTGCCGATTGCGGTGACCTCGTCGCGCTGCTGGCCACGCAAGAGTTTTCTGCTGCGCCCCGGCGTGATCGACGTCTCGATCGGCAAGCCCATCGCGACCGTGGGCCGCGACCCGGACGACCTGATGCGCGAGGTCGAAACCTGGATCGAGGCCGAGATGCGCCGGCTGGACCCGGAAGCCTACACATCGGCACCGTGAATTCGGAGCACGGTGCGTGCCCACTGCGCCAACGGGCCCCTAAAATGCTCGCTCATGTCGCGCAGGTCCGCCGCCGAAACGCCCGAGCAGCTGTCGCTGTTTGACGCCGAGCCGCCAGCCGTCGCGGCAGCCCCTGCGGCGCCACGCGCCAACACCTTCGACAGCACCGCGCCCCAAGCGAGCCCCGCACCGGCGCCGGTCGCTGCACCCCCCGCCCCGATGACGCACCGCCACCCGCGGGCCGACCGTGAGATTCGCCTCGGCGAATGCCAGGTTGCCTACCTGCTGCGGCGCGCGCGGCGCAAGTCGATCGGCTTCACCGTCGGGCCTGAGGGCTTGGCCGTCAGCGCGCCGCGCTGGGTCGGCCAAGGCGAGATCGAAGCGGCGCTGCGCGAGAAGTCGAGCTGGATCCTGCGCAAGCTGGCCGAGCAACGCGAGCGTCAACGCCGGGTTGAATCGGCACGGGTTGAATGGCGCGATGGCGCGACCCTGYCCTTCCTCGGCGAGACCGTGATCCTGGTGCTGGACCCGCGGGTGGCCGGCGCCGTGCTGAACACCTCCGCCGAGGCGTTGCCAGGTGTGCCCAAGTTGACGCTGCACATCGGCCTGCCGCAGTCGGCACAGGCCGCACAGATTTGTGATGTGGTGCAGAGCTGGCTGCAGCGCCAGGCCCGCCGCATCTTTGAAGAGCGCTGCGCGCATTTCGCGCCGCAACTCGGCGTGCGCGTGGCGCGCTTGCGTTTGAGTTCAGCGCAAACCCGCTGGGGCAGCGCGTCGGCCGATGGTTCGATCCACCTGAACTGGCGGCTGGTCCACTTTGGGCTGCCGGTGATCGACTATGTGGTTGCCCATGAGCTGGCCCATTTGCGCGAAATGAACCACAGCGCTGCGTTCTGGGACGTGGTGCGCTCGGTGATTCCCGATCTCGAAGACCGCAAGGCACAGCTGCGCGACCCCGTGCTGCCTGTTTTTGCATAACGAAACCGCACAATCTTCGGGATATGGCGCACCAGCGCCGTGCTTTTCCCAAGAAGGCTCCCCCCAATGGGGGATGGCCGGTGCCCGGCATCACAGGCACAGTTCACCCATTCGCTGTCATCATGTGTGAGCGAAAAGGGACGGTCCAGGGAGGATCGAACGGCGATACCGTGAACCCGAGAGGCCGGTCGGCAATGTCGACCGGCCTTTTTTTTACGCCGGTGTGTCAGCGGCGGTCGTCGCACCGAAGCGCCAGATGCCATCAGCTTCTTGCCGAGCACGCAGCTGACCACGGCCTTGCAGCGCATGCAGATGCGCCAGCGACTCGCCCATCGCGAAGGTCGTCTGGTGCCAGTCGAGCGGCCGGCGAAACAGCACCGGCAACAGATCGGCGGCACTCATCGGCCGTTCCAGACAAGCCGCCAACGCATCGGCCAAGCGGTCGTCGTGGTGCGCTTCGAGCTGGGCAATGCGTGCATGCAGGCCCTTGAAAGGCTTGCCGTGCGAAGGCAGCACCAGCGTGTCGGCCGGGAGCGTCAAAAAGCGCTGGATCGACTGCAGGTACAGCGGCAACGGGTCGGCCTCGGGCTCGAGATCGATCACGCTGACGTTGGTCGAGATGCGCGGCAGCACCATGTCGCCGGAAATCAGCACACCCAGGCTGCGCGAATACAGCGCGATGTGCTCCGGTGCGTGGCCATAGCCGACGATCGTTTGCCACTCATGCGGCCCGATGCGCAGCGACTGGCCGTCCATCAGGCGCCGGTATGCGGTGGGCACCGCCGGCACCATCGATGCGTAGTAGTCGCGCCGATCGCGCACGGCCGCCAGCGCAGCCGGGTCGGTCAGGCCATGGTTGGCGAAGAAGCGCGCTGCGCTCTCGCCGCCGAAGCTGGTGGTCGACTGGCTGGCCAACCGCGCGGCGTTCCAGTCGGTCGCACTGACCCACAAACGGCAGCGGTGGCGCTGGCACAGCCAGTCGGCCAGGCCGATGTGATCGGGGTGCATGTGGGTCACGATCACCCGCAGCACCGGCAGGCCGTCCAATGCGGTGGCAAAGACCTGCTCCCACGCCGCGCGGGTCGCGTCGTTGGCGATGCCGCAGTCGACGATGGCCCAGCCTTCGCGGCCGTCGTCGTCATGGTCCCGCAGCAGCCACAGGTTGATGTGGTCCAGCGCAAACGGCAGGCCCATGCGCAGCCAGCGCACGCCCGGCGCCAGCTCGATCGCCTCGCCGATGGCCGGCAGACGGTCACCCAGTGGGTAGTTCAACGCGCTTTCGCTGGGGTTGCTCATGGATGTGGGGGCCCAGCGACCGAGTCGCGTAGACTGACGTTTACGTTAACGTCAAGTCTACCCATGGCTGCATCCGCGCGCTCGAAGCCGGCGCCCGCCACCCCAGCGGACACCGCGCCCACTTTCACGATCACCGAGCTGGCGCAGGAGTTCGACATCACGCCGCGCGCGATTCGCTTCTACGAAGACGTGGGCCTGCTGGAGCCGGCACGCGCGGGCCGCAACCGCGTCTACACCCACCGCGACCGCACGCGGCTGAAGCTGACGCTGCGCGGCAAGCGGCTCGGGCTGTCGCTGCAAGAGGTCAAGCAACTGGTCGACATGTACGAGTCGGGCAGCGACGAGCGGCCGCAGCTCGAAGCCTTCCTGGTCGTGCTGGGGGACCATCGGCGCCAGCTGGAGCAGCAGCTCGAAGACATCCAGGTCACGCTGGCCGAGATCGAGCAGCACGAGGCCCGTTGCCGGACGCTGATTGCCGCCATCAAGGCGCCGGCCAAAGCCACTGCCGCGAAGCCTTCGACGCGGGCCCGTGCCGCGAAGGCGCCGGCGCGCTCGGCCAGCTGACATGACCAGCACATCGATCCCACGGCGCATCGTCGCCATCGGTGGTGGCGGTTTCTCGGTCGAGGACTACGGTTTGTGGCAAGAGCGTTACCTGCTCTCGCTCGTCCGGCCCGGCCGCGAGCGGCCCAAGGTCTTGTTCGTGGCCACCGCCAGCGGCGACCGCGAGCTGTACCAGCTGCGGTTCCTGCGCGCTTTCTCGAAGCTCGACTGCGAACCCGACTGCCTCGCCTTCTTCCCGTTCGACATGAAGCGCGACTACGCGGCGGCGGTGAAAGAGGCCGACCTGGTCTTCGTTGGCGGCGGCAACACCGTGGCGATGGTTGCCGTCTGGCGCGAATTCGGCTTCGACGTAGCGCTGCGTGAAGCCTACGAGGGCGGCACGGTGTTGGCCGGCATCAGCGCCGGCGCGAACTGCTGGTTCGAACGTTACGTCACCGACAGCGTGCCCGGCGGCGGCGTGCGCGAAGGCCTGGGTTTGCTGCCCGGCACCTTCTGCCCGCACCTGGACAGCGAGGCTTGGCGGCCGGCGGTGCTGGGTGCCGAAACCGGCCCGGCCTGGGGCGCCAACGAGGGCGTGCTGGTGCAGTTCGACGATGAGCAGGCCGTGTCCACTTGGCACGACCGCCCGGCCGACCGCACCCCGGCACCGAACTGCCGCCGCCGCGCCGAGCCCGGGGCCGACTGGGACGATTGGCCGCCCAAGCCGCTGCGGTAATCCGGGGCCGCTATGATTGACGTTTACGTAAACGTCAATTGAGCGTCATCCGGTGGACCCGGGCAAGGCGGCTGGCCGCCTTCGTACACTGGCGCCAACTTCCGCTGCCACTGTCTGCCCATGTCCACTCAGCTGACCGAACTGTTCGACAACAACCGCCGCTGGGCCGACGAGACCGAGGCCCGTGAGCCCGGCTTCTTCACTCGGCTGCTGACTCAGCAATCACCCCAGTACCTGTGGATCGGCTGTGCCGACAGCCGGGTGCCGGCCAACGAGCTGGTCGACCTGCTGCCCGGTGAGCTGTTCGTGCACCGCAACGTCGCCAACGTCGTCGTGCACTCGGACCTGAACGCGTTGTCGGTGATCCAGTACGCGGTCGACAGCCTGAAGGTGCAGCACATCATCGTCGTCGGCCATTCGAACTGCGGTGGCGTCAAGGCGGCGATGAACCACTGGCGCGTCGGGCTGGCCGACAACTGGCTGCGCCATGTGCAGGACGTTCGGCACCAGCACCGGGCCTGGCTGAACCACGTCGACCCGAGCGTCCAGGTCGACGCGCTGGTCGAGCTGAACGTGCTGGAGCAGGCGCGCAACGTCTGCACCACGACCGTGGTGCAAGACGCCTGGGGCCGCGGCCAGACGGTCGTCGTGCACGGCTGGGTCTATGGGTTGCACAACGGATTGCTGCAAGACCTGTCGATGACGGTCGCCGGGCCGGCCGATGTCGAAACCGCCTACGAGGCGGCGCTGGCCGGCATCCGCACCCGCTACGCGGTGACGGCCTGATCCCATCGGGGCTCCGCCGATGTTCCCGCAGCAGCTCACCGACAGCCGCGCCTTCGACATCGCGCACGCGATGCTCGATGGCTTCAACAAGCACTACCGCTTGTTCCGCGAGGCCAGCCGCAGTGCCAAGCAGCGTTTCGAGCAGGCCGACTGGCATGGCCAGCAGCGGGCGCAGCGCGAGCGGATCGAGTTCTACGACCGGCGTGTCGAAGAAAACGCCGAACGGCTGCAACACGAGTTCATGGCCAGCAGCCTGTCGATGGACGTCTGGCAGCAGGTCAAGCTGCACTACATCGGCCTGCTGATCAACCACCACCAGCCCGAGTGCGCCGAGACCTTCTTCAACTCGGTGACGACGAAGATCCTGCACCGGGCCTACTTCCACAACGACTTCATCTTCGTGCGGCCGGCCGTCTCGACCGAATACATCGAGAACGACGAGCCCGCCGCGGCGCCGACCTACCGCGCCTACTACCCGACGCGCGAGAGCCTGCGCGACGCGGTGCTGCGCATGGTCACCAACTTCCAGCTCGACCGCGAGTTCGAAGACCTGGGGCGCGATGTCGACCAGGTGTTGGCCGCGGTATTCAAGGCACTGGGCGACTTCCGCCCGCGCGCGAACTTCCAGATCCAGGTGCTGTCGGGCCTGTTCTACCGCAACAAGGGCGCCTACGCGGTCGGCAAGATCGTCAATGGCTTCTCCGAGCTGCCGTTCGCGCTGCCGATCCTGCACACCGAAGCAGGCCAGTTGATCATCGACACGGCGCTGTTCGGTGAAGACGACCTGCTGCTGCTGTTCAGCTTCGCGCGGGCCTACTTCCTGGTCGACATGGAGGTGCCGTCGGCTTACGTGCAGTTCCTGCGCTCGCTGATGCCGCGCAAGCCGCGCGCCGAGCTGTACAACGCGATCGGGCTGCAGAAGCACGGCAAGAACCTGTTCTACCGCGACTTCCTGAACCACCTGCGTCACAGCTCGGACAAGCTGCGCATCGCCCCCGGCATCAAAGGCATGGTGATGCTGGTGTTCGACCTGCCGAGCTTCCCGTTCGTGTTCAAGGTCATCAAGGACTACTATCCGCCGCAGAAGGACACGACGCGCGAGCAGATCATGCGCAAGTACCTGCTGGTCAAGCAGCACGACCGCGTGGGCCGCATGGCCGACACGCTCGAGTTCAGCAACGTGGCCTTCCCGCGCTCGCGCTTCGAAGACGAGCTGATCGCCGAGTTGCAGAAGTTCTGCCCCAGCCTGCTCGAAATCTCCGACCGCGACGGCGATGGCCAGACCGAAGTGATCCTGCAGCACGTGTACATCGAGCGGCGCATGATCCCGCTCAACATCTTCCTGCAGGATGCGACGCCGGCGCAGACCGAGCACGCCGTCATCGAATACGGCAACGCGATCAAGGACCTGGTGGCCGCCAACATCTTCCCCGGCGACATGCTGTGGAAGAACTTCGGCGTCACGCGCCACGGCAAGGTCGTGTTCTACGACTACGACGAGATCGAATACATCACCGACTGCAACTTCCGCCGTGTGCCGCAGGCGCGCAACGAAGAAGAAGAGATGTCCGGTGAGGTCTGGTATGCGGTCGGCAAACACGATGTGTTCCCCGAGACCTTCGGCCCGTTCCTGCTCGGCAACCAGGCGGTGCGCGAGGTGTTCATGAAGCACCACGCCGACCTGCTCGAAGCCGAGTTCTGGCAAAGCCACAAAGAGCGCATCGTCGCCGGCCATGTGCATGACGTATTTCCGTACGACCCCGAGCGCCGCTTCTCGGCGCAGCGCCGGGGCAGCAGCGGCGGCGCCAGGCACGCCGCGCATTTTTGACTGTTCCGTAGACCCGAAAAGGAGCCCACCATGGCCGATTCCATCGTCATCGCTTCCGCCGCGCGCACGCCCATCGGCGGCCTGCTCGGCGACTTCGCCTCACTCGCTGCCTGGGAGCTGGGCGCCGTGGCTATCCAGGCTGCGGTCGAACGCGCCGGTGTGCCTGGCGACGCGATCAACGAGGTGCTGATGGGCAACTGCCTGATGGCCGGCCAGGGCCAGGCGCCCGCGCGCCAGGCCATGCGTCGCGCCGGCCTGCCCGACTCGACCGGCGCCGTCACGATGAGCAAGATGTGCGGCTCGGCGATGCGCACGATGATGTTCGCGCACGACATGCTGCTGGCCGGCACGGCCGACGTGATGGTCGCCGGTGGCATGGAAAGCATGACCAACGCGCCGCACCTGATGTTCGCGCGCAAGGGCGTGAAGTACGGCGCTGCGCAGATGTTCGACCACATGGCGATGGACGGGCTGGAAGACGCGTACGAACGCGGCAAGGCCATGGGCGTGTTCGCCGAATCCTGCGTCGCCAAGTACAACTTCACCCGCGAAGCGCAAGACCAGTTCGCGATCGCCTCGACGACCCGTGCCAAGCAGGCCAACGAAGACGGCAGCTTCGACTGGGAAATGGCGCCGGTCACGTTGCCGAGCAAGGCCGGCGACACGGTGATCAAGTTCGACGAGCAGCCGTTCAAGGCCAAGCTCGACAAGATCCCCGGCCTGAAGCCGGCGTTCAAGAAGGACGGCACGATCACCGCCGCCAATGCGTCGAGCATTTCCGACGGCGCCGCCGCGCTGGTGCTGATGCGTGAATCGACCGCCGCCAAGCTCGGCGCCAAGCCGATCGCCCGCATCGCTTCGCACGCCGTGCACGCGCAGGCACCCGAGTGGTTCTCAACCGCGCCGGCCGGTGCGATCGACAAGGCTTTGAAGAAGGCCGGCTGGACCGCGGGTCAGGTCGACCTGTGGGAAGTCAACGAGGCCTTCGCTGCCGTCACGATGGCCGCGATGGCTGAATTCAAGATCGCGCACGAGATCGTCAACGTGCACGGCGGCGCCTGCGCGCTGGGCCAYCCGATCGGTGCCTCCGGCGCGCGCATCGTCGTCACGCTGCTGGGCGCTCTGCGCAAGCGCAACCTGAAGCGCGGCTGCGCGGCGCTGTGCATCGGTGGCGGCGAGGCTACCGCGCTGACTGTCGAATTGCTCTGACATGCTGGCCTCGCTCGGCGTCCACGACCTGGCGCTGTTCACGCTGACGGTGTTCATGCTCAACGCGACGCCGGGCGTGGACATGCTCTACACCGTCAGCCGCACGCTCACTGGTGGCTGGCGAGCCGGTGTCGTGGCGACGCTGGGCGTGTGCGCGGGCTGTGTTGTGCACACCGTGGGCGCGGCCTTCGGGCTTGCGGCGTTGATGGCGGTGTCGGCCTGGGCGTTCTCGCTCGTCAAGTGGGCCGGCGCGGCCTACCTGGTCTGGCTGGGCATCGGCATGCTGCGCGAGGCGGCACGCCGCGGCGAGATCGCCTCGACGACTGCCGCGACGATGGCGCCGGCAGCCATGGGCGCGGTGTTCCGCCAGGGCATGCTGACCAACGTGCTGAATCCGAAGGTGGCCTTGTTCTTCCTCGCCTTCCTGCCGCAGTTCATCGTGCCCGAGGCCGAGCACAAGACGCTGGCCTTCCTGGCGCTCGGCGCTTGGGCCATCGTGCAGGGCATGCTGTTCTTGTTCGTGCTGGTGGCGATCACTGCGTCGCTGCGCCGGCTCGGCGGTTCGCCGCGGCTGTCGCGCTGGCTCAATGCCTCCGGCGGCTTGTTGTTCCTCGGGCTGGCCGCGCGCCTGACCCAAGCTGAAGTTCATTCATGACGAAAACGGTTCTGATCATCGGCGCATCGCGTGGCATCGGGCTGGAACTGGTGCGCCAGTACCTGGCCGACGGCCTGCGCGTATTCGCCACCGCGCGCAACGAAGAAGGGCTGAAGCTGCTGCGCGACGAAGGCGCCCGCGTGTTGAAGCTGGACGTGACCGATGCCGCCAGCGCCTCTGGCCTGGCCTGGCAGATCGACGGTGAAATCTTCGACACGGTGGTCGTCAACGCCGGTGTCTATGGCCCGCGCACCGAGGGACTGGACACGCCGGCCGAAGCCGACTTCGACCAGGTGATGCGCACCAACGTGCTGGGCCCGATGCGTGTGATCCCGCAACTGGTCGATGCGTTGGCTGACGGCTCGAAGCTGGGCGTGGTCTCGTCGCGCATGGGCTCGATGGGCTTGCGCACCAACGGTGGCGGTTGGCTCTACCGGGCGTCGAAGGCGGCGGTCAATTCGGTGCTGAAAGACGCGTCGTTTGCACTGGCCGGCAAGGCCATCTGCGTCGCGTTGCACCCGGGCTGGGTCCGCACCGACATGGGCGGCAGCGATGCTGACCTCGACGTGAAAGACAGTGCCCGCGACCTGCGCCGCACGCTGGCTGCGCTGACCCCCGCCGACAACGGCAGCTTCCTGAACCACGACGGCCAGCCCTTGGCCTGGTAAGAACTCGAACGGAGACCCCATGCTGCTCAACGAAGACCACCGCGCGGTGCAAGACGCCGTGCGCTCTTACGTGCAAGACCAGATCGCGCCGCACGCTGCACGCTGGGACAAGGAACACCACTTCCCGGCCGCCGAACTGAAGGGCTTGGCTGAACTGGGTTGTTATGGCGTCGCGGTGCCGACCGAGTACGACGGCGCCGGGCTGGACTACCTGGCGCTCGCGCTGATCCTCGAAGAGGTCGCGGCCGGCGACGGCGGCACTTCGACGGTGGTCAGCGTCAACAACTGCCCGGTCTGCTCGATCCTGATGGCGTTCGCCAACGAAGAGCAGAAGCAGCGTTTCCTCAAACCCCTGGCGCGCGGTGAGATGTTGGGCGCCTTCTGCTTGACCGAGCCGCATGTCGGCTCTGAGGCCGGCGGCCTGCGCACGAC
>NZ_JBFUGE010000049.1:0-21406 GCF_056403075.1 Ideonella sp. P3_A4
GTGCCCAACGGCTCGATCAACGTGGTGCCGGGCCGCTGCCAGTTCAGCCTCGACCTGCGCGCGCCCACCGACGCGGCGCGCGACGCGTTGGCCGACGAAGTCACCGGCGCGCTGCAACGCATCGCCGACGCGCGTGGCCTGCGCTACCGCTTGACCGAAACCATGCGAGCCTCGGCCGCCCCCAGCGCCCCGGCCTGGCAGGCGCGCTGGGAAGCGGCGGTGCAGTCGCTCGGCCTGCCGCTGCACCGCCTGCCCAGCGGCGCCGGCCACGACGCGATGAAGCTGCACGATGTGATGCCGCAAGCGATGCTGTTCGTGCGCGGCGGCAATTCCGGCATCAGCCACAACCCGCTCGAAAGCGTGACCGACGACGACGCACAGTTGGCCGTCGACGCCTTTCGCCAACTGCTGGAAGGACTCGAATGAGCAACGTGCACGAAGCTCTCGACACCTGGATCGACGCCCACTTCGACGAGGAGGTGCGCTTTCTGCAAGCCCTGGTGCAGGTGCCGACCGACACGCCACCGGGCGACAACGCGCCGCACGCAGAACGCACCGCGGCGCTGTTGGCCGAGATGGGCCTTCAGGCCGAACGCCACCCGGTCCCGGCCGCCGACGTGCAGGCGCAGGGCATGGTCTCGATCACCAATCTGGTGGTGCGGCACCGGCTGGGCGCCGGCGGCCCGACGATCGCGTTGAACGCCCATGGCGATGTGGTGCCGCCCGGCGACGGCTGGGTTCACCCGCCCTATGGCGGCGAGATCGACAAAGGCCGGCTCTACGGCCGCGCCGCCGCAGTAAGCAAGAGCGATTTCGCGACCTACACCTTTGCGCTGCGGGCGCTCGCCGCGGTCGCGCCAACGCTGCACGGCGCGATCGAGCTGCACTTCACCTACGACGAAGAGTTCGGCGGCGAGCTGGGCCCGGGCTGGCTGCTGCGCCACAAGGTGACGAAGCCCGATCTGCTGATCGCCGCCGGCTTCAGCTACCAGGTGGTCACCGCGCACAACGGCTGCTTGCAGATGGAGGTGACGCTGCACGGCCTGGCCTCGCACGCCGCCTACCCGGAGACGGGCATCGACGCGCTGCAGGCGGCCAACAAGCTGCTGACCGCGCTGTACGAGCACAACACGCTGCTGCGCATGCGCCGCTCGCAGGTGCCGGGCATCACCCACCCTTACCTCAACGTTGGCCGGATCGAAGGCGGCAGCAACACCAACGTCGTGCCGGGCAAGGTGACGCTGAAGCTGGACCGCCGGATGATCCCGGAAGAAGACGCGATCGAGGTCGAGGTCGAGTTGCGCGCGCTGATTGCCGAAACGGTGGCGCAATGCCCGGGCATTCGGGCCGAGTTGCGCCGGCTGCTGCTGGCCCAGTCGCTCAAGCCGCTGCCCGGCCACGAGAAGCTGGCGACCACCGTGCAGCAGCACGCGCAAGCCATCTTCGGCGAGCCGATCCCCTGCTGTGGCACGCCGCTGTACACCGATGTGCGGCTGTACGGCGCGGCCGGCGTTCCGGCGGTGATCTACGGTGCCGGGCCGCGCACGGTGCTCGAAAGCAATGCCAAGCGGGCCGACGAGCACCTGCTGCTCGAAGACCTGCGCCGCGCGACCCAGGTCGTCGCCCGCACGCTCGCCGACCTGCTGACGTCGACCGGTCCGTGAAAGCTCGCACACCCAGGACCAGGGCCGGCAACAACCGGGCAAAACACCGGCAGTGACAATGGGGGTTGAACCCCGCAGTACCCTGTGAGCGTCGACAAACGCCTGATGCCGATGAGCCCAGCCCAGTCCGCCGCCGCGCCCGATGCCAACGCCACGCTGTACCAGCGTTACCTCGCGCAATGCCAGGTGGACGCTGCCGCACTGCTGGCCCAGATCTGCCGTGAGGCCGCTGGCGCGCCCAGCGGCGGCGGCATCTGGATCACGCCGGCCCAGCGCCAGGCCCGGCAGGAACTGCCCGCCCTGGCCGGTGCCTGGACGGCCGAGTTGGTGCAGCCAAAGACCCGCAAGGCACCAGCGACCAGCTCGCCGATGCCCTTCTTCGCCAGCGGCTTCAGCGTGCCCGGCGGCCTGAGCCTGATGTCGGACGACGACGTCGACGAAGACATCGAGTCGACCCGTGTCGTGCAGGCGATCGAAGGTGCCGCCGAATGGTCGTTGCGCGACCTGCGCAGCCGCCTGGCCAGTGCGCCGCCGGTGCCTGGTGGCGCGCGCGACGAGACCTTGCCGCTGGCCCCGGCCCGCGTCGTGGGCGCCTTGTGCGCCACCTTGCACGGCGCCGACTTGAACCCCGCCGTGCGCCTGGCCGCGCTGCGCACGGTGGCCGACCCGTTGGCCCATGCGCTGGCCGGCCTGTACCAGCAGCATGTCGAGATGCTGAACGAATGGGGGCTGCAGCCCGCGCGCTACACGATCCGCCGCGAGCCTGAAGCTCGGCCGGCCGGTGGCGCCCGCCAAGCCGCTGGCGCGAGCCCGAGCCCTGCCGGTCAGACCGGTGGTCGCGGCGTCAGCGTGGCCAACAGCCAGATTCCGGCGTTGCTCGCCCAGGTGGCCGGTGAAGCCGGTCTGAGCACTGGCATGCAGGGCCTGATGGCTCGCCTGGCGGCGCCGGTAGCGCGCAGCGTGGCGGCCGACCAGCGCCTGCTGGACTCGGTCGACAACCCGCTGTGGCGGCTGATCGACCGCCTGGCCGCGCTCGGCCAGCTCGACACCGATGTCGCGCCCGGCAGCCTGCAGTTGCCACTGCACCTGCGGCTCGAACCCATCATCGCCGGGCTCGAAGCGGCTGCGCAGCCGATGGCCGCCGAGCGCTATGCGCAGGCGCTGGCCGAAGCCGAAGCCGAGGCGCACGACGTGGCCGACGCCAACGCCCGCAGCCAGACGCTGAGCAGCGCCTTGCTGCCGAGCGGCGCCACCTCGCCGCCGTCCGTCGGCGCGCAACCGGCAGCGGCCACGCGGGGCGCCGAACCGCCGCGCCAAGAGCTGGAGCCCTTGATGCGTGCGCAGATGGCGGCGCGACTGCACGACGATCCGGTGCTGGCCGAGGTGCGGCAGTTTCTGCTCGGGCCGTGGCTGCAGGTCATCGTCAAGGCCTATGCCGAGCAAGGCGAAGAAGCAGCTGCCACCCAGCGGGTGCTCGGCGCGGTCGAATCGTTCATCGACGCTGGCAGCTACCGCCGCCGCACACCGCTGCGGCCGGCCGAGCTGGACTGCCTGCGCATGGAGGCCGAGGACGGCCTGTTGAAGATCGGCAAGATGCCGGGCGAACGCGTCCAGCAGCATGTGATTGACCTGCGGGGCGCGCTGGCCGTCTGGCCGCGGCCGGCGCCGGACACCGAGTTCAGCGCGTTGCTCGATGAGCCCGACGATATGGCCACGCCTGACCCTGACGCCTGGCCCAGCCACGACGAACTGGCCACGGTGCCGATCGCGCTGGACGCGCACAACCCCGACGAGCGCTCGCTACGCGATTGCGAGGCCTGGCTGGACAGCCTGGCCGCGGGCGACATCTGCCGCATCCAGCGCCAAGGCCAGTGGGCCACGCTGCGGCTGAACTGGCGCAGCGACACCGGCACCTACTTCGCCTTCGGCAACTCGACCGGCCTCGCCTTCGGCGCCAGCCGGCGCGTGTTGGGCCGCATGCGGCTCGAGGGCCTGGCCACCACGATGGCGCGTGGCCAGTGGGTGCGCCGCGCCGTCGACACCCTGCCGATGCCGCTGGAATGAGCGCCGCGCTCGGGGCGGACGAGCCTGCTTCTAACGCCACCCCCGGCTGGCACGGCCGGCTCGCGATCGACTATCGGCGCGACGGTGAACGCACCCTCTCGCACGACGTGCACGAAGGCCCGCTGCGGGTGTTGCAGCGCCTGTACCCGGAGGGCCCGGGCATTTGCCACCACGTACTGGTGCACCCGCCCGGCGGGCTGGTCGCGGGCGACGAGCTGGACGTGACCTTGCAACTCGCACCCGGCAGCCACGCCGTGGTCACGACACCCGGCGCCACGCGCTTCTACCGCAGCACCGGCGCACCGGCGATCCAACAGGTGACGGCCCGGCTGGCCGAAGACGCGCGGCTGGAATGGCTGCCGCTGGAAACCATCGCCTACCGCGGCTGCCAGGCACACAACCGGCTGCGCTTMGAGCTGGCCCCCGGCGCCCAGCTGCTGGGCTGGGACATGCTGGCGCTGGGCCTGCCCGCGGCCGGCGAGCCCTTCGACAGCGGCGTGATCGAGCAGCGGCTCGAGTGGCCGGGCGTGTGGCTGGAGCGCGGCCGCATCGCTGCCGCCGACACGGCGCTGCTGCAGTCGCCGCTCGGGCTGGCTGGCCACGGCGTGCTGGCCACCATGTGGTGGGCCAGTGGCAGCGCCCTGAGCACCGCCCAGCGCGACGCGCTGCTCGACAGTGCCCGCGCCTGCTTCACCGAGCACCCGGCGCTGGCCGGCCACGCCGGCGTCAGCGCGTTGGACGCAAGGCTCGTTGTCGCGCGGGTGCTGGCCCATCGGGTCGAGCCGGTGTTCGCGCTGTGGCGGGCGGTGCGTGAGCAGTGGCGAGCGCTGGGATGGAACCTGTCGGGCGAGGCGCCAAGAATTTGGAACACCTGAACGCGCCGTGAACGCCTGCTGAACACCATCGAGCAACCGGTGTCAGCCGGTTGGCGGCGATGGTCTCAAATTGGTATTAGTACCAAGACACCCCAGCAACTTTCCTTATGCCGAAGTAGTAGCAAACTGGGGAGGTGAGCCGCGTTGACCGGGTTCAGCTCTGGTACTATACTGGTATCAGACCAATTCACTGGAACTGCCAACAGCAGGAATTCACCTCGTGACTGTGAGCTTCCTCATCGGCGTTGACGGCGGCGGCACCGGAACCCGGGCCCGGCTGTGCAACACCAACGGCCAAGTCCTCGCCCAAGGCGAGGCCGGGCCGTCCAGCCTGTCGCACGGCGTGGCCGGCGCCTGGCAGCAGATCATCCACGCGGTGACGCAGGCCTTCGCCCAGGCCGGCCTGCCCACCGCCGCCTGGCAAGACTGCGCCCTCGCCGCTGGCCTGGCCGGCGTCAATGCCCCCGAACAAGCGGCCGAGTTCAAGGCCCACAACCCCGGCTTTGCCGAACTGGTGGTCGACACCGACAGCTTCACTGCGCTGGTCGGCGCCCATGGCGGCCAGCCCGGCCTGGTGCTGATCGCCGGCACCGGCAGCGTGGCCGAGGTCTGGCATGCCGATGGCCTGCGCCGCATCGCCGGCGGCTGGGGCTTCCCGATCGGCGACGAAGGCGGCGGCGCCTGGCTCGGCTTCGAGGCCGTGCGCCTGGCCCAGCAGACGCTCGATGGCCGCGCCAGCGCCGGGCCCTTGTCGCGCGCTGTGTGTGCCGCCACCGGCACCGATGCCGACGCGATGCTCGCCTGGTGCGCCCGCGCCAACCAGACGGCTTATGCGAGCCTGGCGCCGCTGGTGTTCGATCACGAAAAGACCGACGCACAGGCGGCTGCGCTGCTCGATGCCGCGGTGATGTCGCTGGCCGCGCTGGTGCGTGCGCTCGATTCGGCCGGCACACTGCCAGTCGTCTGCACCGGCAGCGTCGCGCGCCGCCTGCAAGCCCGCTTGCCAGCCTCGCTGCGCACGCGCTGCCGTGAAACCCAAGGTGACGCCGCCGACGGCGCGCTGCACCTGTTGCGCATGAAGCTGGCGGAGACTCCATGATCAACGGCATGCCCTTCGAGCTGAGGCCCGACGAGCGGACCACTGTTCCCTTGTACGTGCAGCTCTCGCAAAAGATCGCCCAGGCCATCCGCGCCGGCCGTTACCAGGCCGATGAGGCGCTGCCTTCGGAACGCATGCTGAGCGAGTCGCTCGGCCTGTCGCGCGTCACCGCCCGCAAGGCGATCGACCAGTTGGTCGGCCAGGGCCTGGTGGTGCGCAAGCGCGGCTCGGGCAACTACATCGCGCCGAAACTGGAGCAACCCTTGACCCGGCTGACGAGCTTTTCCGAAGAGCTGCAGCAGCGCGGCTTCCGGCCGTCGTCGCGTTGGCTCAAGCGGGCCTTGACCGCCGTCTCGCCCGACGAGCAGCTGACGCTGGGCCTGTCCACCGGCGCCCGCGTGGCGCGGCTCGAAAGGCTGCGCCTGGCCGACGACGTGGTGATGGCCTACGAGGTCAGCGTGCTGCCCGAGCAGGTGCTGCCGGACCCGGGTGCCGTCGAGGCTTCGCTGTATGCCCACCTCGAGCACAGTGGCAAGGCGCCCGTGCGAGCCTTGCAGCACCTTCGCGCCCTCAATGCCGACGCGACACTGGCCCAGCGCCTGAACGTGCCCACCGGCCAAGCCGTGCTGCACATCAGCCGCGTGGGTTACCTGGAATCAGGCCAGCCGGTCGAGCTGACGCAGTCCTACTGCCGCAGCGAGTACTACGGCTTCGTGGCCGAAATGCGACGCGAACCCACATGAGACAAACCCTGGAAGGTGCAGCCCTGACGCCATTCGGTTGGCGGCTGGGCGAACTGCAGCATGACGGCGGCCGCATCGTGTCGATCAACGGCCGTGCGGTCGACGAGGCTGAAGTCCGGGCCAGCGGCGCGCCGCTGCTGCTGCCTGGCTTCATCGACCTGCATGTGCACGGCGGCGGTGGGCACGACACGATGGATGCGGGTGAAGCCGCGTTCCACATCGCCCGCACCCACGCCCGCCACGGCACGACCTCGATGCTGGCGACGACGATGACGGCGCCGGCCGAAGACATCCTGCATGCATTCGAAGCGTTAGGCCCGATCTGCCGCAGCCGGCCGGCGAACAGTGCCCGCGTGCTGGGTGTGCACCTCGAAGGCCCGTACATCAACCCCGGCAAGCTCGGTGCACAACCCGACTTCGCGCGTGAAGCTTCGCTGGACGAAGTGCGCGCGTTGCATGCGCTGGCGCCGATCCGCCTGATCACCGTCGCGCCCGAACTGAAGGGCCACATCGAGCTGATCGCGCAGCTGGTGCGCGAGGGCTACCGCGTGCAGCTGGGCCACAGCGCCGGTTGTTATGAAGACGGTGTCGCCGCGTTGAACGCCGGTGCGGCGGGCTTCACACACCTGTTCAACGCGATGACCGGTCTGCACCACCGCGACCCCGGCATGGCCGGTGCGGCGCTGGCGCATGCCGAGTACTCGGAAATCATCCCCGACCTGCTGCACGTGCACCCCGGTGCGCTGAAGGCCGCGCTGCGCGCGATCCCGAAGCTGTACGGCGTCACCGATTCGACCGCCGCCACCGGCATGCCCGACGGCGAATACCGCCTCGGCCGCCACAAGGTCTTCAAGTGCCTGGGCGGTGTGCGGCTGGAAGACGGCACGCTTGCCGGCAGCGCGCTGACCATGGACCAGGCCCTGCGCAACTTCGTCAGCCTGGGCCTCAGCGTGGCCGAGGCATCGGCCCGTACGTCCACCTATGCGGCCGACTACCTGGGCCTGGCCGAGCACGGCCGGCTCGCCCCGGGCGCGGTGGCCGACATCGTCGTTTTTGATCCTGCACTGAACCTGACGCGCATCGTCATCGAAGGAGAGACCCTTGACCACTCGGATGCTTGAGGAAAGCCGCGAGGCTCCCCAGGCCGTGGCGCGCCAGCTGGCCGCCGACGCCGACACCTACGCCGCGCTGACCCGGCTGCTGCGCGACACGCCGCCCCAGAGCGTGCTGACCATCGGCCGCGGCAGCTCGGACCACGCCGCGCACTACATGGCCTACCTGGTGATGGCGCGGCTGGGCCGGCTGGTCACCTCGCTGCCGATGTCGGTGGTCACGCTGTACCAGTCCCACCTGCAGTGCAACGGCCTGGTCTCGCTGGCCTTCTCGCAGTCGGGCCAGAGCCCGGACTTGGTCTCGCCGACGCGCTTCCTGCGCAACGGTGGCGCACGCACCGTCGCGATCGTCAACCAGCCTGACTCGCCGCTGGGTGAAGCCGCCGAATGGGTGCTGCCGCTGCACGCCGGCCCGGAGCGCAGCGTGGCCGCCACCAAGAGCTACATCGCGCAGCTGGTGGCTGGCGCGCGCATCGTCGCCGGCTGGGGCGAAGACCCGGCGCTGCAATCGGCCCTGCAAAGCCTGCCGCTCGCGATGGCGCAGGCACTGGATTGCGATTGGACGCTCGGCGTCGAAGCGCTGCGCCACGCCGACCGCCTGTTCGTGATCGGCCGCGGCACCGGCCTCGCGATCGCGATGGAAGCCGCGCTGAAGTTCAAGGAGACCTGCAACATCCAGGCCGAAGCGTTCTCCGGCGCCGAGGTCAAGCACGGCCCGATGGCGCTGGTCGAAGAAGGCTACCCGCTGCTGGTGTTCGCGCCGCGCGGGCCGGCACAAGCCGGGCTGATCGCGCTGGCCGCCGAGATGCGCGACCGCGGTGCGCGCGTGCTGCTCGCCGCGCCGTTGGGCACGCCGGGCGCCGAGCTGCCATTGGCCATGACTTCGCACGAAGACCTGGACCCGATCGCTGCGGTGCAGAGCTTCTATCCGATGGTCGAGGCACTGGCCCGCGCGCGCGGGCTGGACCCGGACCAGCCGCGCCATCTGGCGAAGGTCACCCGGACCCATTGAAATGAGCACCCTGCAACCCGGCCACCTGGTGATGGTGGACATCGAGGGCAAGGCGCTCTCGGCCGAGACCGCGGCCTTTCTGCGCGAGCACCACATTCGCGCGGTCTGCCTGTTCCGCAAGAACCTGGGCACTGAAGACGAAGTGCGGCAACTGGTGTCGGACTTGCGCGAGGTGCTGGGCCCGCAGGCGCTGATCGGCATCGACCAGGAAGGCGGCTCGGTCGCCCGCGCCACTTTCTTGCCGCAAGCGCCGGCCGCGATGGCATTGGGCGCGATCGAAGACACGGCGCAGGCTGAAGTGGCCGCCGAGAGCATCGGCGCGGCAGTGGCGCGTGGCCTGCGAGGTCTCGGCATCAACTGGAACTTCGCGCCGGTGCTGGACGTGAACAACAACCCGGCTAACCCGGTGATCGCCGAGCGCAGCTTCGGGGCCGACCCGCACCGTGTCGGCCGCTTGGCCGGCGCGTGGATGCGCGGCTCGCTGGCCGAAGGCGTGGCCTGCTGCGTCAAGCATTTCCCCGGCCATGGCGACACGCATGTCGACTCGCACCATGCGCTGCCGACAGTCGACAAGAGCCTGGCCGAACTCGAAGCGCTGGAGCTGATCCCGTTCCGCGCGTTGAAAGACGAGGCGCCGGCGTTGATGACCGCGCACATCGTCTACCCGCAGCTCGACGCCGAGCACCCAGCCACCTTGTCGCGCCGCGTGCTGACCGGTCTGCTGCGTGACGCGATCGGCTACCGCGGTGTGGTGATCAGCGACGCGCTGATGATGAAAGCCATCTTCGACCGCTATGGCCACGCCCGCGGTGCGGTGCTGACGCTCGCGGCCGGCGCCGACATGGCACTGGCGCAAGGCCGGCTGGAAGACCAGCGCGCCGCGATCGAAGCCGTTGGTGAAGCACTGCGCGACGGGCGGCTCGACCCGGCCGCGATGCAGGTCTCGCGTTTGCGCTTGGACTCGCTGGCCCGCCGCTACCCGGCTGGCGCGACGCCCTACGCTGATGCAAGGCGTGCCGACGACGACACGCTGATGCGCGCGGTCTGGGCGCAGGGCCTGAGCGCCTTTGGCAGCGCGACGCCGCCCGGCCTCGCCACACCGCTGCGCGTCATCACGCAAGACCGCGTCGACACCGACGGCGTCAGCGAAGCGGGCCTGGCCGCCGACGAAGTGGCCGCGCTGTTTGCCGAGCATGCCGATGTCGAGCTGCTGCGCGTGACCGACTTGCCGAACTTCGACCCCGCCACGCTGCCGAGCGACGGCCGCAAGACCATCCTCGCGTCGAACCACCGCAAGCGCTATGGCGCGTCGATGATCGGCTGGCAGCCAGACCTGCACCTGGCGCTGTGGAATCCGTTCCAGATCGCCGACATCGCCGCACCGGCCGTCGTGACCTGGGGCTATGCCGACGGTGCCTTGGCCGCGCTGCGTGATTGGCTCGAAGGCCGCGCTCCGGCGCCCGGTGTCGCGCCGGTCGTGCTAGCCCCGCATTCGCACTGACCTTTTTCAGCAGTCCTTCGGAGTTCAACCGTGACCACCGACACCCACGCCACCGCGGCTCCGAAGCGTTCACCGATGACCTGGGTGCCCAGCCTGTACTTCGTGCAGGGCCTGCAGTTCTTCGTCGTGATGCTGATCGCCGGCCTGATGTTCAAGAACATGGGCGAGCCGAACGACCGCATCGCGCGCTGGACCGGTGTGCTCGGTTTGGCCTGGGCTTTCAAGCCGCTGTGGAGCCCGTTCCTCGAACTGGCCAAGAGCAAAAAGCTGATCGTCGTGGTGATGCAGTTCACCGGCGCGGTCGGGCTGGCGCTGATGGCGGTGGCGCTGCAGTTGCCGGTGTACTTTGCCGCGTGCATCGGCGTGCTGTTCCTGTTGGCCTACGCTTCGGCGACGCACGACATCGCCTGCGACGGCCTCTACATGGCCAGCCTGCCGCCGAAGCTGCAGGCGGCCTATGCCGGCTGGCAGGGCGCGTTCTTCAACGCCTCGAAGTTCCTCACGCTGGGCGGCCTGCTGGTGCTGGCCGGTCACCTGGAAAAGACCATCGGCGTCGCGCCGGCCTGGTCCACCATCTTCGCGATGCTGGCGGTGATCCTCGGGCTGCTCGCGGCCTACAACGCCTGGGCCCTGCCCGGTGCGCTGAACACCGAACATGCCGACCTGTCGGCCAGCAGCGTGATGAAGACGCTGGGCGAGGTGATCGCCGATTTCCTGCAAAAACCCGGCATCTGGCTCGCGATCCTTTTCATCGTGCTGTTCCGCTTTGCCGAAGGGCAAGTGCAGACGATCGGCCCGCTGTTCCTGATCGAGCCGCGTGAAAAAGGCGGCCTGGGCCTGACGACCGAGCAGGTCGGCGTGGTCTATGGCAGCGCCGGCACGCTCGCCTTCCTTGTCGGCAGCGTGCTCGGCGGCTACTTCACCGCCTGGCTCGGCCTGAAGCGCGCGATGGCGATCCTGATCATCGCGATGGCCGTGCCGAACATGACCTTCTACGCGCTGGCGGTGCTGCGCCCGACTGACATGTCGACCATCGGCGCGCTGGTCAGCCTGGAGATGTTCGGCTACGGCTTCGGCTTCGTCGGCATGATCCTGTACCTGATGCAGGCGGTCGCGCCGGGCAAGTACCAGACGGCCCACTACGCACTCGGTACCGGCGTGATGCAGCTGGGCTTCATCTTCTCGAAGACGATCAGCGGCGACATCCAGGTCGCGATGGGTTACGAGCGCTTCTTCCTCTGGACGATTGCCTGCGGCGTGCCGGCGCTGGTGCTGATGTTCTTCGTGCGGCTGCCGGGGCGTGACAACACCGCAGCCGCTGCAACACCCCGCTCCGACGCGGCCGAAGCCACCGCATGAAGCCGCGCACCACCGCGGCGCTGCTCGGGCTGGCGTTGTACAGCGTGGGCGTGTTGGCTGCTGTGCTGCTGAGCGCCGGCAACGCCGGCGCGGCCGAGCCTCAGCGTTTCTTCGACGACTTCGGCTACGGCAACACCGAGCAGTTGGCGAAGGAAGGCGGCTGGACGCTGCGCGACGGCCCCGGCCACCCCGGTGTCGACGGCGCCCAATGGCGCGCCAATGCCCTCAGCCTCGCGCCGGACGAAGCACAGCCCGGCAACCAGCTGCTGCGCCTGAGCGCCCGCACCGATGGCACGGGCGCAGGCACCGTGCAGGCCCAGTTGTGCCACGCGCGCAAGTACCTGGCCGGCACCTACGCGGCCCGCGTTCGATTTGCCGATGAGCCGGTGTCGGGTGTCGACGGTGACCCGGTGATCCAGACTTTCTATGCGGTCAGCCCGCTGCGTTTCGACTACGACCCCGAGTTCAGCGAGATGGACTGGGAGTACCTGGCCAACGGCGGCTGGGGCAGCGACAAGACGCGGCTGTACGGCATCACCTGGCAGACCGTGCGGCTCGACCCCTGGCAGGCCTTCAACCAGCCGCATGAAGAGTTCGGTGCGCTCGGTGGCCGCTGGCACACGCTGGTGATGCAGGTGCTGCCCCCGCCGATCGGCGTGACCCGCTGGTTCGTCGACGGCCGCCAGATCACCGAGCACAGCGGCCGCAACCACCCGGTTGTGCCGATGGCGATCAGCTTCAACCTGTGGTTCTCGTCCGGCGGCCTGCTGCCGCCCAGCGCCGCGCCGCGCGTCTACCGGCAAGACGTGGACTGGGTCTTCCACGCCCGCAACGAGGTGCTGCCGCCGGCCGACGTCGAGGCCTCAGTCGTCGCGTGGCGACGGGCGGGTGTCGCGCGCCGCGACACTGTTCCTTCAGCCGAACCCGCGCTGGCCAGCCCCTGCAATTTCTGATGGACACCCAACGCCCCCAACGGCTGGATAGCGTCGACGCCCTGCGCGGCCTGACGGTCGCCGCGATGATCTTCGTCAACGACCCGGGCGACTGGTCGCACCTGTGGTGGCCGTTCGAGCACGCCGAGTGGCACGGCTGCACGCCGACCGACCTGGTCTTTCCGACTTTCATGTTCATCGTCGGCGTCGCGCTCGCGCTGGCCGGTGGTCCGAAGCTCGATGCCGGTAACGACCTGGCCCCGTTGCAGCGCGCGTGGTGGCTGCGGGCATTGCGCATCGTGCTGCTGGGCTGGGCGCTGGCCGCGCTGATCGCCTTCAGCTTCGGCCACCACTGGCGGCCGTTCGGCGTGCTGCAGCGCATCGGCATCTGCTTCGGCCTGGTCGGCTGGCTGTACCTGCACACCTCGCCGCGCGTTCGATGGGGCTTGTGGGCCGCGCTGCTGGTGGGCTATGGCCTGCTGCTCGGGGCCGGCGTGGACCTCGGTCGCGACACCAGCCTGCCTTCGCGCGTGGACGCGACGCTGCTGGGCCCGTTCGCCTACCGCTACGACCCCGCCACCGGCCTGGGCTACGAACCCGAGGGCCTGCTCAGCACCCTGGGCGCCCTGGCCACGACCCTGTTCGGAGCCGCCTGCGGCGACTGGCTGCGCCGGCGCGAACGCCGGCCTATCGTGCTGGCTGGGTTGATTGCCACGCTCGCCGGCGTTGTGTTGCACCTGCTGTGGCAGCCGATGAACAAGGCCCTGTGGACACCCGCCTTCGTGCTGTTCACCGGCGGCCTCGCCGCGCTGGCCCTGGTGCTGCTGCACACAGCAATCGATCGCCACGGCGCACCGCCGATCGGCCGCCGCTTCGGCGTCAACGCCATCACCGCCTATGCGGGCAGCATGGTGATGGTCTGCCTGATGTACGGCGTGAAGTGGGATGGCCACTCGTTGCACGGGTACCTGTACGACGCAGGCTTCGCCTGGCTCGTGCCCCGCTTCGGCCCCGAAGCCGCGTCGCACGCCTGGGCGCTGGCGCAGGTCGCCTTCTGGTGGGCCGTGCTGCGCTGGATGGACGCGAAGAAGCTGCGGATCAGCATCTGACTCGACCCCTCAAGGCGTCTGGCGGCAACGCGAATCCACCTCTCGGGATGGAACGAGCGATTCCTCCGCTGAAACGTTGATGAAGTGCTTTCGCTCTTCGGTGCTGAGCCGAGCCCAGAGCTCAATCAACAGTGGACAGTGGCGCTGCTCCACCCATCGGATCTCCTCGTGCGTGGCCGCGATCTGGAGGGACAGGAAGAAACGCTGATTCTCGGAATAGAACTCGGCCCGGGAGTTTCCGAGCCTTTCGCGAGCCTCGCTGGGCAACCAGAGTCCCTCGAGATCCTTCATCCGCATCTCCGCCGTCTCGCGGACCATGCCGACCCGTTCGGGGATGTCGTCGTACGGGCCCCGGTACGGGTTGTTCGTCCACGCCAGGACTTCGCGAAAACCCTTCTTCGTCGTCGACAGCACCATGTAGTCACAGTCCCGCACATCCGACGCGGTGAACTCGAAGCGCCCATCCGGCCCACTGACCGTCTCCACGGTCCTGATCGTGACGGTGCCGTGCAGGGTGGGCGAGGACTTGCGGCAGTCCAACTTCACCTGGACGCCCTCAATAGGCTGGCTGTCCCCCACCTCCACCACCACGCCCTTCGTGTTCCGAACGGAGAGCGGGCCGGCACACGCCGTGACCGCGAGCGCGACAAGAAGGGATGAGGCCGAACGAACCTGCGGCATCCAACAGTCCCGAGGGGTGAAGATGCGCCCACTATATGGTGCCCGTGGCCCGGCCACGTCAGCCTGCGGTTATGGGATGGCGTAGCGCCGCGGGGAAGCGGCATGATGCCTTCCCCCGGCAGTACAGGCCCCTAGCGGCACCATGCAATCTTCCCCTTCCAAGCGCTTCGACTCGGTCGACGCGCTGCGCGGCCTGACCGTGGCCGTGATGATCTTCGTCAACGACCCGGGCGACTGGTCGCACATCTTCGGCCCCTTCGGCCACGCCGCCTGGCACGGCTGCACGCCAACCGACCTGGTCTTCCCGACCTTCCTGTTCCTCGTCGGCGTGTCGCTGGCGCTGGCCGGTGGCCCGAAGCTGGACAACGCCGTCGACACAGCGGCCTTGCAGCGCAGCTGGTGGTGGCGCGCCGCGCGCATCATCGCGCTCGGTTGGCTGTTGGCCGGCATCGCCGTGCTGACACTGCCCAGTTCGGGCGACGACCCGGTGCCCTGGCGGCCGATGGGCATCTTGCCCCGCATCGGCATCTGCTTCGGCCTCGGCAGCTGGCTCTACCTGCACCTGGCCACCAAGACCCGCTGGTTCGTCTACGCCGGGCTGCTGGCGGTCTATGGCGCACTGCTGCTGTGGTGGGGCGACCTGACCCGCGACCACAGCCTGCCGTCGCGCATCGACGCCCTGGTGCTAGGCCGCTTCGCCTACCACTACGACCCCAGCACCGGCCTGGGCTTCGACCCGGAAGGCCTGCTCAGCACGCTGGGCGCGTTGAGCAACACCGTGCTCGGCGCGCTGTGCGGCGACTGGCTGCGCCGGCGCCAGCTGCGCCCGATCGTGCTGACTGGCGCAGCCTTCATCGCGGGGGGGCTGCTGATGCACTGGACGTCGGTGCTGCCGCTGAACAAGAACTTGTGGACGCCGCCGTTTGCGCTGTTCACCGGTGGCATCTCAGCGCTGGCACTGGCCGCTGCCCACACACTGGTCGAGCGCTTCGGTGTGCCGCCCATCGGCCGCCGCTTCGGCGTCAACGCGATCACCGTCTACACCGGCAGCATCCTGATGGTCTGCCTGCTGGACGGCACGCCGCTGCATGGCTGGCTCTATGGCCACCTGTTCGACTCGATGATCCCGGCCTTTGGCGCCAAAGCCGTGTCGCACCTCTACGCCTTGGCCGAGGTGCTGTTCTGGTGGCTGGTCGTGCTGTGGATGGACAAGAAGCGCATCCGGCTCAGCATCTGAGCGGCCTTCGACGGGCCACCGACGTACCCTCCCAACCGTGCCTGCAGGGCGGCGGCGGTGTCCCCGATCGGAGGCCTTATTCGCGGTCGCCCCCACGCATCTCGGGCACCACGGTGTTGATGGGTAGCCCGTCGATCGCCTGAGACAGTGGCCCGCGAGCGGCCGCAGAGCGGGGGCACCGCCGCCGCCCTGCCGCCACCACCTTCACCCGACAAAGCGCCCCACCAGCTAACGTTTGTCTTTCACCGCCAACCGCGCCACCACGAAATCCACAAACGCCCTCACCCGGGGCGCCACATGCCGGTTGTGCGGATACAGGATCGTGAACGGCCGCGAACGTCCGCCGAAAGGCTTCAGCACCTCTTTCAGCTCGCCGTTGCGCACCGCCGCATCGGCGATGAAGTGGTAGATCTGGCACAGCCCGCCGCCAGCGCGTGCATGACTCACGCAGCCCAGCACGTCGTCCAGCACCCGCACCGGGCCATCGACCGCTCGCTCGATGTCGGCACCGTCTTCGCAGAACAGCCACGACACCGCGCGGCCGGTGCGCGGCAGCACGAACGGGATGCAGTCGTGCTGGCGCAAATCGGCCAACGTGGCCGGCGTGCCGCGCTGCTTCAGATAGCTTGGCGCTGCAAACACCCCCAGCGTGGCCTCTTCGATCGGCCTCGCGACCAGGCGTGAATCGGCCGGCGCGCCCAGCCGGATCGCCAGGTCGAAACCCTCTTCGACGAAATCGATGTTGCGGTTCGAGACACTGACCTCGAGCTTGAGTTTCGGGAACGCCGCGTTGAATTCCGGCAGCAACGGAAACAGCCGGTGGTGCGCATAGGTGGTCGGCACGCTGATGCGCAAGGTGCCGCTCGGCTCGCTCTGGCGGCCCGACACCACGCGGCCGGCCTGCTCGATCTGCGCCAGCGCCTGTTCGCACTGCTCGTAGTAGCTGCGCCCGTCGTCGGTCAGGCGAATCTGCCGCGTGCTGCGCACGAACAACCGCGCGCCGAGCCGGGCCTCCAGGCGCCCCACCGATCGGCTGACTGCCGCCGGCGTGATGCCCAGCGCCTGCGCCGCGGCCGTGAAGCTGCTCAGCTCGGCGGCCTTGCAGAACAGCTCGATGCTGCCCAGTTGCATCGGGTCGAAGCTGCGCGACATGAATTACACGAGGTAATGAGTAATGTTCATTTAAGCCAGTTTATCGCCTCGGCGTAACTGCATAAAGTTCGCTTCATCGGGCCCCGCACTTGCTGCTTCCCCCTCTACCCCTCACCGGCCCGCCTGAAGGAGATTTGATGAACCGCCGCATCCTGATGATCGTGACCTCCAACGCCCGCATGGGCAGCACCGGCAAGGCCACCGGCCTGTGGGCCGAAGAGTTGGCCGTGCCCTACTACCGCTTCGTCGACGCCGGCCTGCAGGTCGACCTGGCCTCGCCGGATGGAGGCCCTGCACCGATCGACGTCGGCAGCCTGAAGCCGCGCGGCCAGAACGAGCCGATGGTCGAGCGCTGGCTGGCCGACGAAGCCTCACAAGCCAAGCTGCGTGCCACGAAGAAAGCCTCGGACTTCGACGCATCGACCTACGACGCGGTGTTCTTCCCCGGCGGCCACGGCACGATGTGGGACCTGCCGGGCGACGCCGGCGTCAAGCGCGCCGTCGAAAGCGCCTACGGTGCTGGCAAGCTGGTGGCCTCGGTCTGCCACGGCGCAGCCGGGCTCGTCAGCGCGAAGGGTGCCGACGGCCAGCCGCTGGTCAAGGGCCGCCGCATCAACTCGTTCACCGATGAAGAAGAAGCTGCTGCCGGTCAGACCGAGACCGTGCCCTTCCTGCTGGAAAGCCGGCTGCGTGAACTGGGCGCGCTGTTCGAAGGCGCGCCGAACTGGCAATCGTTCAGCGTGCGCGACGGCCAGTTCATCACCGGCCAGAACCCGCAGTCTTCGGACCGCGTGGCGCTCGACGTGCTGAACGCGCTGGGCGTCAAGCCGGCGCCGCAGCGCGCGGCCTGATCGACGCCACCATGGGCCATCACGGCGTCGCGGTGGCCCGACGTTCGGCGAAGTCGGCCCACAGCCCGGCCAGTGCCACCAGGCCGGGCTCACCCTTGACCTGCGCCAGCGCCTGGCGCGCCTCGGTCGATTGGCCCGCMAGCGCCAGCGCCATGCCGTGGTGCAGACGGGCTTCGTCAGCGCGCGCCAGGCCGCCGCGCTGCAGCCCTTGCGCGATCAACGGCAGGCCGGTGTCAGCCTGGCCTTCGGTGACCCAGGCCCAGCCCAGCGTGACCAGGGCTTGGCCATCACGCGCCTTGAGAGCCGCGGCCTCGTCGCGTGCGCGGTTGCGGCGGTCGGCCTCGGCCTGACGCTGGGCCGAGTCGCGGCGCTGGGTCAGCGTCGACATCTGCTGCGGCGTCACGCCGGGTTGCGCGAGCGCCTCGTCGATCACCTTCACTGCCTCGCCGGGAAAGCCGGCCTGCTGCGCCTGCGCGGCCAGGATCAGCGCGTTGTCGATGCCGCCCAACGCCCCCGCTGCACGCAGCAGGCGTTGCACGTCGAGCAGTTGACGCTCCGGCCACGCGCCGGGCTCGCCCAGCTCGCGCTGCACCAGCTCGGCCCAGAACGCAGGCTGCGGGTGCTGCACCGCCATCCGGCGCAGGCTCTGGCGGTAGCCGGCGTCGTCGCCCAGCTGGTGCTGCGCGTTGGCCAGCAGGCGCCAGGTCGTCAGCGGCGTCGGCCGCGATGCGTCGGCATCGGCCTGGGTCGCGGTCAGCAGCATGGTGCGCGCAGTCGCGTAGTCCTTCGAGAAATACGCGGCCGGGGCACGCAGTGCCAGCACTTCGACGCCATTGCCGCCGGCTTCGGCATAGCGCTGCAACCACTTGGCCGCGGCGGCATAGTCTTTCGCGCGGTACAGCATCTGGCCCAGCGAGGCCAGGGTCTGCAATTGCTCAGTGGGCGTCAGGCGCTGGGCCGCCAGCACGGCCTCGAAGGCGGTCTGCGCACGCGTCAGGTCACCTTCTTGCAGCGCCGCCGCACCCCGCAGGCGCTGCAGCATGAAAGCCTCGTAGGCGTTCAACGGCCCGAGCGAGTCGACCGCCTTCAGCTTGGCGCTGGCCTGCGCACCCTGGCCGCTGTTGACCAGCGCCTGCGCCTCGCTCAGCACTGCGCCCACCGCCGGGCGGGCCGCCTCAACGGCAGCGGCGGCCGGGGCCGTCTCGGCCGCGTGCAGGACGGGTGCGAGAGCACATGCCGCCACGCAAACCAGGCGAAGCAGCAATGCGGAAGAAGCAGTGAGAGAGGTCGGCATGGCGTCGGCAGCAGTGGCAATCAATAAGATACCAGTAGCGTACCACTTTGGACTTATTTGCGGCAACCTCCTCTCACAAACTGGTAACACACTGGCATTGTTTTAACGAATTCTTCTCGGTAGAACTACCGCTGCGGCACGGTAGATCGCCGCCTTGTGAGCGGCCGGCCTCACCCGTCCAATCAAGTGCCAATCGAATGGAGGGACCACGCGTGAGCCGAGTGATCGCATTGGACATAGGCGGCACGCACAGCCGCGCAGCCCTCGTAGAGAGCGGGCATATCACCTGGCGCGCCCATGTGCCGACGCCGGCGCAGGACGGGCCGGAGGCAGTGGTCGCGACGCTGACCGACCTGCTGCGGGCCGATCGAAGCGAACCCGCGCTGCCAATCGGCGTGGCCGTTGCCGGCTTCGTTGAGCGCGGCTGCGTCACCGCCCATGCCGGCCTGCCAGGTTGGCAGGCGTTTCCGCTCGCCACGCGTTTGAGCGAACACTGGGGCCGACCGGTGCAGGTGTTCAACGACGCGCGCGCCGCGGCCTGGGGCGAATACCAGCACGGCGCCGGCCGCGGCTGCAGCGAGTTCTGTTTCGTGACCGTCTCCACCGGCGTCGGCGCGGGGCTGGTGCTGGGCGATCGCTTGCACCGGGCCCGCAACGGGTTGGACGCGGAACTGGGCGAAACGCTCGCGGCCGATGGCCGGCCGATGGAAGAGTATGCCTCCGGCACGGCGCTGACCCGCGAGGCTCACGCCCTCGGCTACGCCAACGCCAGTGCGCTGTGCGACGCCGCCGATGCGGGTGAGCCGCGCGCCGAAGCCGCGTTGCAACACGCGGTGGCGGTGCTGGCGGCCAAGCTGGCCGACCTGAGCGTTCTGTTGGGCATCACACGCACCGCCGTGGGTGGTGGCTTGGGCCTGCGGCCCGGCTACCTGCCGCGGTTGCGCGCTGCGTTGCAGGCCCTGCCGCCGCTGTACCACCACGAGCTGGTGCCGGCCACGCTGGGCTGTGATGCAGGCCTGCGCGGCGTGGCCGCACTGATGGATCGCCCGCCCTCGGCATCGCCATGAGGCCACGGGCTTGACCAACGGCGGCCGCCCAGGCACCAGCGGCGGAAAGCTCCACGTTACGTTGGCTGTGGCACCGAGGCCATCGCCTATGCTGCGGGCCAAGCCGGGTGTCGCTCATCCGGCACCGCCCCACGCCTCTGTCACCGTGCCCGACGCCCACCTGCCCTTTGTTCACCGCCGCTGGCCCTGGTGGGCCGCCTCGCTGGCGCTGGTGCTGGGCTTGTTCGTCTCGTCGACGCTGGGCTGGCAATGGCTGCGTGACCAGCGCGAGCAGCAAGAGCACCGCAGTGCGCTCGACGGGCTGTGGCTGGAACAAACCATCCGCGCAACGCTGGACCAGCACCAGCACATCCTGGGCAACTGGGCCCACGACGTGGCGCCGCCCTTGCCCGTCGCGCTGGCCGAATTCACCGTCCGCATCGATGGGCTGATGAAGGAATACCCGGCACTGGTGGCGATCGATTGCCTCGACCGCAACGGCCGCCGCGTTGCCGGCCTGCCCGCCTACGAGCAACGACCCAGCCACCTTCCGCCATTGAGCGACCCGCTGATCGCCAGCGCGATCGAACGCGCCCACACGCTGCAGCAGCCCGAGTACAGCAAGGTGATCGAGCAAGGCGCGCCGCTTTGGGTGCTGGCCCTGCCGGTCACCGACGACAGCTCGACCTACGGCACCTTGATCGCCACCTACGACCTGGACCGCCTGCTGGAGCAAGAGGTGCCCTGGTGGTTCGTGCAGCGCTATGACCTGGCGCTCGTCGACCGCCAGAACAAGCGCCTGTCGCCGCGCGACGGTGCGCTACCGGCCGACCTGTCGGCCAACGGCGCGGACCGTCAACAACTGGGCTTCGGCCCGCCCGACAGTGGCTTGGCGTTGTGGACCCGCCCGCACCCCAGCGGCCATCCGTCAACGCTGCTGGCCGGTTTGGCCGCCGCGGTGGTCGCCTTCGGCCTGCTGATCGTCGGACTGCTGCGCCTGCTGCAGCGTTGGTTGCGCGAACGGCTCGCGGCGCAACAGGCGCTGGCCGACGCGCTGCGTTTTCGCCAAGCGATGGAGAACTCGCTGCTGACCGCGCTGGTCGCGTTTGGCCGCGACGGCCGCATCATCTACGCCAACCCGGCATTGGGCCRCATGCTCGGGCTGGACAGCGCGACGCTGGTCGGCACCACCGCACCGTTCCCCTTCTGGCCGGCCGAGCAGCGCGACGAATGCGCCGCCGCGCACGAAGCGATGATGCGTGGCGACAGCCCGCCGCTCGGCCAGGCGATGACGCTGCAACGCACCGATGGCTCGCTGCTGCCGGTGCGCTTGTTCGCCTCGCCGCTGGTCGGCAGCGAGCGTGAGCCGCAGGGCTGGATGGCCTCGCTGCACGACACCAGCGCCGAGCACGAAGCGGCCCGCGTGGCGCGCGAGCGCGACGAGCTCTTGCAGCGCACCGCCCGCCTGGCGAGCCTGGCCGAATTCGCCTCGGGCATCGCGCACGAGCTGAACCAGCCGCTGGCCGCGATCGCCAACTACGCCGCGGTCGCCGACAGCGTGCTGTCGCAAGACACGCCGCCACCCGGCAAGGCCGAAGACGCGGTGGCCCGCATCGGCGAAGAAGCGCGCCGCGCCGGCCGCATCGTGCAAAGCCTGCGCGGCTTCATCCAGAAG
>NZ_JBFUGE010000050.1:0-21354 GCF_056403075.1 Ideonella sp. P3_A4
GGCCCGCGCCGCCCGGGCCTGCTGGGCGTCGGCACCGACTGGTTCGTGCTCGCGTACTTCGTCGTGCAGATCGCGGTGATGGCCCCCTACGCCTCGACCACCGACCTGGTCCGTCAATCTTTCGTGCTGGCCATCGACACGCTGCTGCCGTATTGGGTCTTCAGCCGCGCCTTCAGCCGGCCCGAGGCACTGAGCAGCGCGATGCGGGCCTATGTGCTGGTGGCCCTGATCCTGTCGGTGCTGGCGGTGTTCGAGTCGGTGCGGCGCTGGCCGCTGTACGACGCGGTCTCGGTGCACTGGGGCATCGACTGGGACATGATCGTCTTCCTCGAGCGGGCCGGCCTGCTGCGCGCCAAGGCCTCGGCCGGCCACTCGCTGATGCTGGGCTGTGTGCTGCTGGTGGCCTGGGGCTGGTGGGGCGTGATCCGCACCGAGTTGAAGAGCAAGGCCTTCGTCTGGCTCGGCACGCTCGGCCTGATCGCGGGGCTGGGGGCTTCGCTGGCCCGTGGCTCGTGGCTCGGCGCGGCGTTCTTGACCATCGTGATGCTGGCGCTGGGGCGCGCTCCGGTCAAACACCTGCTCATGCTGGCCATCGGCGGGGTGTTCTTCCTCGGCATTGCCGCGGTGGTGCCGGGCATGGGCTTCGTGATTGACATGCTGCCGTTCGTCGGCAATGTGGACAGCGAAAACGTCGAATACCGCCAGCGCCTGCTGGAAATTTCGCTCGGCCTGATCCGCCAGAGCCCATGGCTGGGCGTACCGGGCTACCTGAATTACATGGAAGAGCTGCGCCAGGGCCAGGGCATCATCGACATCGTCAATTCGTACCTGGCGGTGGCGCTGACCACCGGCGTCGTCGGCCTGTTCTGCTTCGTCGGCATGCTGGCGTCGATGATGCTCGGGCTGTGGGGCGTCAGGCGCAACAAGGATGCGCCGCCCGAGGGCCGCCACATGGCCACTTGCCTGATCGCGACGACGCTGGGGGTGATGTTCACGCTGGTCACGACCAGCAGCATCGTCGTCGTGCTGCAGCTGACCTACATGCTGGCCGGCCTGGGCGTGTCCTGTGCACGCTTGTACCGGCCCGAACGGCAGTCGCTGAACCCGGCCCTTGGGCCGATGGCCGTCCGTCAGCAACAATAGAGGGTTCGCGCTGCACTAGCCCCGCGGCCGGCACGCCAGCGCCGGCGGCCGGGCGCAACCACCCTCTGATGGCCACCGTTTTCACCCCCCTAATTCGCTCGCAGTCCACTGCCTCACGCCATGACGCCGCCTGACGCCGCTATGGCGATGGCCGCCGGCGTGGTCGTGATCGGCCGCAACGAGGGCGAACGGCTGATGGCCTGCCTGCAGGCCCTGCGCGCGCAGCCGCGGCCGGTGATCTACGTCGATTCCGGCTCGTCCGACGGCAGCCTGGAGCGCGCCCGCCCACTTTGCGATGCGGTGTTGCCGCTGGACCCGGCGAAGCCGTTTTCCGCCGCCCGTGCCCGCAACGAAGGCACAGCGCTGCTGCGCCAGCGCCACCCGGGCCTGCGCCAGGTGCAGTTCATCGACGGCGATTGCCTGATGCAGTCCGGCTGGCTCGACGCCGCCGAGGCGGCGCTGGACGCCGACCCGAAGCTGGCGGTCGTGATCGGCCACCTGCAGGAGATGAAGCCCGAAGCTTCGGTCTACAACCGCTTGTGCGCGCTCGAATGGCAATCGCCGGCCGGGCTGATCGAGAACTTCGGTGCGCTCGGCGGCATCATGATGGTCAAGCTCGCGGTGTTCGAATCGCTCGGCGGCTTCCGCCCCGAAGTGATCGCCGGCGAAGACTCCGAATTCGGCGTGCGCGTCGGCGAGGCCGGGCTGCAGGTGCGCAAGCTCGACGTGGCCATGGCCCGACACGATGCCGACATCCACCGCTTCTCACAATGGTGGACGCGCTCGGTGCGCGCCGGCCACGCCATCGGCCAGCGCGCCTTCCTGCATGGCGACGGCCCGTTGCGCGACTGCGCGCGCGAGCGCCGCAGCACCTGGGTCTGGGGGCTGGGGCTGCCGCTGTTCGTGCTGCTGACCGCCTGGCCCACCTACGGCCTGAGCCTGCTGCTGCTGGGTGGCTACGTGCTGCTGGGCTGGCGCATCTTTCGCTTTCGCCGCGGGCGGGGCGACAGCGCCGCCGACGCCTGGCTCTACACCCGCTTCAACCTGCTGGCCAAACTGGCCAACGGGCGCGGGCTGCTGCGCTTTCAATGGAACCGCCTGAGGGGGCGCTTCCGCATCATCGAATACAAGTAAATCGCGAAAAGAAAAACTGTCATGACCACCCAACGAATGCGCGTCGGCCTGCTCGGCGCCGGCTACATCCTGCAAGCCCATGCCAAGGCCTTGCAGGCCCTGCCTGAGGTCGAGATCACCGCGGTGTGCGACGTCTCGCGCGGCCGCGCCGAAGCGGCGGCTGCCAGCTTCGGCATTCCCGGTGTGTTCACCTCGCTCGACGAGATGCTGAAGTCCGGCATCGACGCGGTCCACGTGCTGGTGCCGCCGCAGCTGCACATCGACGTGACAAGGCAGATTCTCGAAGCCGGCGTGCACGCCTTTGTCGAAAAGCCGATGGGGCTGGACGCGGCCGCCTGCGCGTCACTGGCCGACCTGGCCGCGGCCAAGGGCGTCAAGCTCGGCGTCAACCACAACTTCCTGTTCCTGTCGTCGTACGAGCGCCTGCGCACGCAGGTCAAAGACGGCACGATCGGCCGGCTCGACCACGTGGCGTTGCGCTGGCTGTACCCGCTCGGGTTGATCCAGTTCGGTCCGTACAACAACTGGATGCTGCGCGCCGAGGCCAACCTGTTCTACGAGCTGGGGCCGCATCTGGTGGCCTTCCTGCTCGACCTCGTCGGCCCGCTGGATGAACTGCAAGCCCGCGCCTCGTTGCCGATCGATCTGCCCGGCGCGCAGCGTGTGTTCCGCCACTGGAGCCTGACGGGCAGCAAGGGTGGCACGGGCGTCAGCCTCGAGTTGTCGGTGCAGCCGGGCCAGGCCGACCGCAGCGTGCGGGTGCGCGGCTACGCCGCCAGCGCCGAACTCGATTTCGACCGCGACCTGTTGCAGGTGCAGGAGGCTCGCACCAACAGCGCCCTGTTCGACGGCCTGGGTCAGGGCCGCCGCAGCAGCGCGTCGTTGCGCGCGCAGGCCTGGGGCAACTTCCAGCGCCAATTCCTCTCGACGCTGAAGAAGGGCCCGCAGGCCAACGTCTTCCTCGACAGCATCTCGCGCAGCGTGGCTGCGTTCTACGCCGGCGTGCGCACCGGCGCCCTGGACGAGCGGCTCGATGGCCGCTTCGGCGCCGAGGTCATCCGCACCTGCGAGCGCATCGCCGCCAGCGCCGGCGTGACGCTGACGCCGCGTGAAAAGCCCGCCGTGGCTGCCGCGCCAGCGAAGCCGTCCACCGTGCTGGTCATCGGCGGCACCGGCTTCATCGGCAAGCGCCTGGTGCGCGCGCTGCTGGCCAAGGGCCATGGCGTGCGCGTGCTGTCGCGCAGCAAGGCCAGCGCGCTGTACGAGCTGGAAGGGCTGCCGATCGAGGTCGCGGAAGGCGCGCTCGACGATGCCGCGGCGGTCGGCCGTGCATTGCAGGGCATCGAGGTCGTCTACCACCTGGCCAAGGCCGTGGGCCAGCGCTGGCAGGACTATGTCKACAACGACCAGAAGCCGACGCGCGTGCTGGCCGAAGCCGCACTGGCTGCTGGCGTCAAGCGCTTCATCTACACCGGCACGATCGATTCGTACGACGCGGCGAGCCCGTCGACGGTGATCAACGGCAGCACGCCGCTGGACCCGGCGATCGCATCGCGCAACCTGTATGCGCGCTCGAAGGCAGCCTGCGAGGCGCTGCTGCTCGAGATGCACCGCAGCAAGGGCCTGCCGCTGGTGATCTTCCGCCCTGCGGTGGTGATCGGCGAGGGCTGCCCTCCCGCGCACTGGGGCGTCGGCATGTTCCACAGCGACACGCGGGTGCAGTACTGGGGCGACGGCCAGAACAAGCTGCCGCTGGTGCTGGTCGATGATGTCGCCGATGCGTTGGTGCTCGGCCTCGACAAGCCCGGCATCGAGGGCCAGTCGTTCCTGCTGACGGACGACCCGCTGCTGAGTGCGCGTGAGTATGTCGACGCGGTGTCGACGCTGACGCAGACCAAGCTGCGCGCCACGCCAACGCCGATCTGGAAATTCTTCGTGCTCGACGTGGCGAAGGAGCTGGTCAAAAACGCGATCCGCCACCCGAACCGCAAGACCCCGAGCCACCACGACTGGGCCTGCCGCCAGCTGGCCGCGCGTTTCGACAACAGCCACAGCCGCCAGGCGCTGGGTTGGCAGCCGGTGGGCACGCGCGAAGGGCTGATCGAGCGCGGCGTTGCCGCGTCGGTGCGGCACTACCTGCGCTGAGCGGCGGAGTCATCGGCATGCGTGTGGCCTACCTGGTCAACCAGTACCCGAAGGTGAGCCACACCTTCATCCGACGCGAGATCGCGGCGCTGGAGCGACAAGGCGCCAACGTGCTGCGCTTCGCGGTGCGCGGCTGGGACGCCGAGGTCGTCGACCCGGAAGACCAGGCCGAGCGGAGTCGCACGCACTACCTGCTGCAGCGCGGTGTCGCCGGGCTGCTCGGTGCGTCGCTGGCGCAGTTGCTGGCCGCACCGGGCCGATTCTTCGCCGCGCTGGCGCTGGCGCTGCGCATGTCGCGCCGGGCCGACCGGCCGTGGCCGTTCCACCTGATCTACCTGGCCGAAGCCTGCGCGCTGGTGCGTGAGCTTCAGCGCCAGGGTGGTGCCGAGCAGTTGCACGCGCATTTCGGCACCAACTCGGCCGAGGTCGTGATGCTGGCGCATGCGCTGGGCGGCCCGCCGTTCAGCTTCACGGTCCACGGCCCCGAAGAGTTCGACAAGCCGCAGTTCCTGGGCCTGCCCGAAAAAATGAAGCGCGCCAACTGCGTGGTCGCGATCAGCGCCTACGGCCGCAGCCAGCTGTGGCGTTGGGCGGCGCTGGCTGATTGGCCCAAGGTGCGTGTCGTGCACTGCGGGCTCGAAGCGGCGTTCTTTGGCGACGCGGCGGTGCCGCCGAGCGCCGCACCGCGGCTGCTGTGCGTGGGTCGCCTGTGTGAACAGAAAGGCCAGTTGCTGCTGGTCGACGCAGCGGCGCAACTGGCGGCCGAAGGGCTGAAATTCGAGCTGGTGCTGGCCGGCGACGGCGAGATGCGGCCCGAGGTCGAAGCGGCGATCAAACGCCATGGCATCGGCGATCGCGTGCGCATCACCGGCTGGATCTCGAGCGCGCAGGTGCGTGAAGAACTGATCGCTGCACGGGCGCTGGTGCTGCCGAGTTTTGCCGAAGGGCTGCCGGTCGTGATCATGGAGGCGATGGCGGTGGGCCGGCCGGTGCTCAGCACCTATGTCGCCGGCATTCCCGAGCTGGTGCGCGACGGCGTCGAAGGCTGGCTGTTCGAGGCCGGCTCGCCCGAGGCCGCCGCGCGTGCGATGCGTGCCTGCCTGGCGGCTGCGCCCGAAGCGCTGGGTGCGATGGGTGAGGCGGGCCGAGCCCGCGTGCTGGCGCGCCACCAGGTCGACACCGAAGCGGGTCGCTTGCTCGGCGCCTGGCGTGAAGCGCAGGCCGCCGTGGGAGCCGCATCATGATCGTGGCCAGCCTGGTCGGTGTGCTGCTGGGCCTGATGGTGCTGGTGTTGGCCGTGCCGGTGTTGGTGTTCACGCTTGAGATCGCTGCCGCCTGTTTGCCCGCGAGACGCGGTGTCGGTGCGACCCCGCGGCCGGCGCTGGCCGTGCTGGTGCCGGCCCACAACGAGGCCTTGGGCATTGCCGCCACCTTGCGCACGCTGCGCTCACAGCTGCGCCCTGGTGACCGCGTTCTGGTGGTGGCCGACAACTGCAGCGACGACACCGCTGAGCGCGCCCGCGCTGAAGGCGCCGAGGTGATCGAACGTCAGCACGCGACCGAGCGTGGCAAGGGTTTCGCGCTGTCGTTTGGTGTCGAGCACCTGCGGCAGGCGCCGCCGCCGCTGGTGGTGATCGTCGACGCCGACTGCCAGCTGGAGCCGGGCGCGTTGGACGCCTTGGCCGCCGCCTGCGAGCGCAGCGGCGCGCCGATCCAGGCCAAGTACCTGATGACGCACGAAGGCCCGGTGGGCTTGAACGGCCGCGTCGCCGAGTTCGCCTGGCGGGTCAAGAACTGGGTCCGTCCACGGGGTGCCGCGCGCCTGGGCTGGCCGTGCCAGTTGACCGGCAGCGGCATGGCCTTTCCGTGGCGGCTGATCGAATCGGCCCCGCTGGCCAACAGCAGCATCGTCGAAGACATGCAACTCGGCCTGGTGCTGGCGCAGGCTGGTGATGCACCGCAGTTCTGCGAAGCAGCCGGTGTGCGCAGCACCTTCCCGACCAGCGCGGCGGCGATCGCCAGCCAGCGAACGCGCTGGGAACACGGCCACCTCGGCATGCTGGTCGACCATGCGTGGCCGATGCTGCAGCAGGGGTTGCGGCGCGCCGACTGGCGTTTGCTGGGCTTGGCGCTCGACCTGTCGGTGCCGCCGCTGGCGCTGCTGGTGATGCTGATGGCAGCGCTGTGGTTACTGGCGGTCGTGATGGGCTGGTTCGGCGTGGGGGTTGGCCCGGCGTGGGGCGCGAGTGGCCTGCTGGCTGTCCTCGCGGCCGCGGTGATGGCCGCCTGGGCCGGCTGGGGCCGCGCGGTCCTCGCGCCGTGGGATCTGATCCGCGCGCCCTGGTACGCGCTGTCCAAGCTGGCGATCTACCTGCGCTTCTGGTCGCGCCGCCAGAAGGACTGGGTCCGCACCGACCGCGAGTAGCGGCATGCCCGAATTTTTCTGCCCATGAGCCGCCTGCCTCCTCCTGCTGTCGCCATGACTGCGCCGACCTTCCAGATTTCGCCGCGCCCCTGGTCGCGCGTGCCGCTGCTCAACGTCTGGGCCGACGACCTGACCCAGGCGCAGCTGCTCGACCGGCTCGATGCCGAGGGTGGGCTGGTCTACACGATCAACCCTGATCACCTGTACCACCTGCAGTACAACGCCGCGTTCACAGCGGCCTACCGCAACGCTGACTTCATCACCGTCGACAGCACCTACGTGTTCAGTGCACTGAGCTGGCAAGGGCACGGCCTGCAGGAAAAGATCACCGGCTCGGACCTGGTGCCCGCCTATTGCCGCCGCCATGCCGCGAACCCCGACGTGCGCATCTTCCTGCTGGGTGCGATGCCGGGCGTGGCCGAGCGAGCGCGCCAGCGCTTGAATGCGGCGGCCGGCCGCGAGCTGGTCGTCGGTGCTCACGGCCCCTCGATGCGTTTCGTCGATGACGAGGCTGAGATCGCCAGCGTGCTGGCCATGATTCGCGACAGCCAGGCCACCACGCTGATGGTCGGCCTGGGGGCACCAAAGCAGGAGATCTGGCTCGCGCGCTACCGCCAACAGATGCCGCAGGTGAAGGTGCTGATGGGCATCGGCGCGACGATCGACTACGAAGCCGGCGAGGTCAAGCGCGCGCCCCTGTGGATGCGCCGCCTCGGCATCGAATGGACCTACCGGGTGCTCAGCGAGCCGCGCCGCTACGGCATGCGCTATCTGCGCAACGCCCGCTTCCTCTGGTGGATGGCGCAAGCCCGCGCCGGCCAGTACAAAGACCCCTTCCCGCAGGCCGCTCCGGCGCCGCGCCCTGGAGACCATTCATGAGCAACGCACCCATCGCCCGCAAAGGCATCATCCTGGCCGGCGGCTCCGGTACCCGGCTGCATCCGGCCACGCTGTCGATCAGCAAGCAGCTGATCCCGGTCTACGACAAGCCGATGGTTTACTACCCGCTGTCGGCGCTGCTGCTGGCGGGCGTGCGCGACATCCTGCTGATCAGCACGCCGCAGGACACGCCGCGTTTCGAGCAGCTGCTGGGCGACGGCCAGCGCTGGGGCGTGTCGATTCGCTATGCGGTGCAACCCAGCCCCGATGGCCTGGCCCAGGCCTTCCTGATTGGCGAAGAGTTCCTGGCCGGCTCGCCCAGCGCGCTGGTGCTGGGTGACAACATCTTCTACGGCCATGACCTCGGCCGCCGGCTGCAGGCCGCGGCTTCACGGCCAACCGGTGCGACGGTGTTCGCCTACCCGGTGACCGACCCCGAGCGTTACGGCGTGGTCGAGTTCGACGCCGCCGGCCGTGCCGTCAGCCTGGAAGAGAAACCCGCCGCGCCGAAAAGCCGCTACGCGGTGACGGGCCTGTACTTCTACGACGAGCAGGTGGTGGACCACGCCAAGGCGTTGACGCCCAGCCCGCGCGGCGAGCTGGAGATCACCGACCTGAACCGCCGCTATCTCGACGCTGGCCAGCTCGACGTGCAGATCTTCGGCCGTGGCGACGCGTGGCTCGACACGGGTACGCACGACAGCCTGCTCGAAGCGGGCGCATTCGTGCAGACGCTTGAAAAGCGGCAGGGCCTGAAGGTCTGCTGCCCGGAAGAGATCTGCTGGCGCCAGGGCTGGATCAACGACGAACAACTCGCCGGGTTGGCGGCGCCGTTGGCCAAGAGCGGCTACGGCCGCTACCTGCAGCAGGTGCTGCGCGACCGGGTGTTCTGAGGAGCACCGAACGCTGAGCGCCGGGGCGCATCAGCTCATCATCGGGCTGGACTTCAGCGCGGTCACCATCGGCGGCAGCAAGGCCACTTGCTTGACCAGCTCGACCATGCTGTTGCAGTTCGTCTTCTCTTTGAGGTTGTGCACGTGGCTGCGCACGGTAGCGACCGCCACGCCCATGCGTTCGGCAATCTGAGTCGGCCGCAGGCCTTCGCACAGGGCGGTCAGCACTTCTTCTTCGCGCTGCGACAGGCCACGCTCGCGGGCAAAGGCGCCGACCGATAGTTTTTCGACCAGCTGCGCGCGCTGCAGGGTCAGCAGCACCGCGTTGCCGCTGGCGGTGTTCGACAAGGGCAGGGGCAGCGGCACGATCGACAGGCCGACCCGCGCCGGCGCGGTGCCCAGGTTCAGCATGCAGCGAACCCCGCGGTGGCGGGCGGCATCGAGCGCGTCGGCCAACGGCTGTTGCTCCAGCCCGTCGCGCGCCCGCAGGCGGCGGCTGCGCAATTCGAGCGGATGGTTCGAGCCCAGCTCGCGCAAGGCGGCATGGTTGGCGTGGACCACCAGGGCGTTCGCCGACAACAGCATCAAGCCATAGTCGACTTCGTCCAGGATGCTGGCCATGAGGCGTACCAGTCCGGCGTTTTCGCCGCCACGACGCTCCGGCCCCCGGTAAGCGAGTTCGGATTCAAGGGCGGCCAACTCGATGTTCATGGTGGTGGTCTTGCGGGAGGCGGGTGACATGCGGATTCCTGGCCACCTGATCTTCGGCCTGTGGTGCCCGGACTGGAGAGGGACACGCGAACCAAAGCGTGAACAAGTGGTTACCGGCCCGGCTGACGTGGCCTGCATGGGACAATCCCGCCCCATGAGGATCGAGAAAACCGCCATCGACGGCGTGCTGGTGTTCGAGCCGAAGCTGTTCGGCGACGAACGTGGCTTTTTCATGGAAAGCTTCAACCAGCGCCTGTTCGACGACGCCGTCGGCGCACCGGTGGCTTTCGTGCAGGACAACCATTCCCGCTCGGCCCGTGGCGTGCTGCGTGGTCTGCACTTCCAGCGCGCGCCGCATGCCCAGGGCAAGCTGGTGCGCGTGGCGGCCGGTGCGGTGTTCGACGTCGCGGTCGATATCCGCCCCGGCAGCGCCACCTACGGCCGCTGGGTGGGGGTCGAGCTGAGTGCCGACAACCATCGCCAGCTGTGGATCCCGCCGGGCTTGGCGCATGGTTTTCTGGTGCTGAGCGACTCGGCTGACTTCCTCTACAAGACCACCGACTACTACGCCCCGCAGGCCGAAGGCTCGCTGCGCTGGGACGACCCGGACCTGGGCATCGCCTGGCCGGATGCTGGTGTTGCACCGGTGCTGTCACCCAAGGACGCGGTCGCCCCGGGCCTGCGCGAGCTCACCGTCTGACCCACCCACCCGCACCATGAAAATCACCGTCATCGGCACCGGCTATGTGGGCCTGGTCACCGGCGCCTGCCTGTCCGAAATGGGCAACCACGTCGTCTGCCTCGATGTGGACGCACGCAAGATCGAGATCCTGAACAGCGGCGGCATCCCGATCCACGAGCCGGGCTTGCAAGAGATCGTGCACCGCAACGCTGCCGCCGGCCGGCTGGAGTTCACGACCGATGTCCCACGCGCCGTGGGGCACGGCACGCTGCAGTTCATCGCGGTCGGCACGCCGCCCRACGAAGACGGCTCGGCCGACCTGCAGTACGTGACCGCCGCCGCCCGCAACATCGGCCGCCTGATGACCGACCACAAGGTCATCGTCGACAAGAGCACGGTGCCGGTCGGCACGGCGGACAAGGTGCGCACCGCGGTGGCCGACGAGCTGGCCAAGCGCGGCGTCAACCTCGCGTTCTCGGTCGCGTCGAACCCCGAATTCCTGAAGGAAGGTGCGGCGGTCGAAGACTTCATGCGGCCCGACCGCATCATCATCGGCACCGACGACGAGCGCGCCACGCTGCTGCTGCGGGCGCTGTACGCGCCGTTCGTGCGCAACCACGACCGGCTGCTGGTGATGGACATCAAGAGCGCCGAGTTCTCGAAGTACGCCGCCAACGCGATGCTGGCCACGCGCATCAGCTTCATGAACGAGCTGTCGCGGCTGGCCGAAGCGGTCGGCGCTGACATCGAGCAGGTGCGCGTCGGCATCGGCTCCGACCCGCGCATCGGCACCCACTTCCTCTATGCCGGTGCCGGCTACGGCGGCAGCTGCTTTCCCAAGGATGTGAAGGCCCTGGCCCGCAGCGCGGCCGATGCCGGGCTGCCGAGCAAGATGATGGCCGCGGTCGAAGCGGTCAACGAAGAGCAGAAGCAGGTGCTGGTCAACAAGATCGTGGCCGAATACGGCGAAGACCTGCGCGGCAAGACCTTGGCGTTGTGGGGCCTGGCCTTCAAGCCCAACACCGACGACATGCGCGAAGCGCCCAGCCGCGTCATCGTGGCCGAGCTGATCCGCCGTGGGGCYGTGATCCAGGCCTATGACCCGGTGGCCGCGGATGAGGCCAGGCGCGTGCTGAGCTTGGACCTGGGCGATGAGGCGCTGGCCCAACAGTTGCGCTTTGTTTCTTCTGCGCCGCAGGCGCTGGCCGGCGCCGATGCGCTCGTCATCGTGACCGAATGGAAAGAATTCCGCACGCCTGATTTCGACGCGCTGGCGTCGACACTGGCCGATCGCCGCATCTTCGACGGCCGCAATCTCTACGACCCCGCCCTGGTACGCAGCTTCGGCCTCGACTACCGCTCGATCGGGCGCCACTGACCGCCCGTCGTCACGGCCCGGTCTGGCGTGACGGAATGCCCATATAACACGGCCCGATCCTTGCCTACTAGGGGGCCGGGGGGCCAGGGGTTCTTTGCCACAATAGCCCGCACTTGCACTGCGGCGGCGTTCGCCGCGGTGCCTATTCCGATTTGCCAAAGAGGTTGTCCATGTCCCGATCCATTTCCGTGTTGCCGGTGATCATGGCCGGCGGCAGCGGCACGCGGCTGTGGCCGCTGTCGCGCGCGGGTTATCCCAAGCAGTTCCTGGTGCTGACCGGGGAAACCAGCCTGTTCCAGCAAGCTGCCGAACGTGTGGCCCAACTGGCCAGCGACGACATCACCGTCGAATCACCCGTGGTCGTGGGCAACGCCGAGCACCGCTTCATGGTGCTGGAGCAGCTGCGCGAGCTGGGCATGGACAGCACCGCCGTGGTGCTGGAGCCTTCCGGCCGCAACACCGCGCCGGCCCTGACGCTGGCCGCCTTGCAGGCCCAAGAAGGCGGCGCCGACCCGGTGCTCGTCGTCACCCCGGCCGACCAGACCGTCGCCGACAGCGCTGCCTTCAACCATGCGCTGCAGAACGCAGTGCGCGGCGCGGCCGATGGCTCGATCGTGATCCTGGGCATCACGCCCGACAAGCCCGAGACCGGCTACGGCTACATCCGTGTGGCACCGGGCGCGATGGGCAATGAACTGGCGACCGTCGCCCAGTTCGTCGAGAAGCCGAATCTGCCGACCGCCGAGCGCTACCTGGCCGAAGGCGGCTACTACTGGAACAGCGGCATGTTCGTGCTGAAGGCCTCGGTCTGGCTGAAGGCGCTGCAGACCTTCCGCCCCGACATCCTCGAAGCCACCCAGGCCTCGTGGGAAGCCAAGCGCGCCGACGCCAAGTTCGTGCGCCCGGGCAAGAAGGAATTCGAGCAGGTGCCGGCTGAGTCGGTCGACTACGCCGTGATGGAGCGCTGCCCCGGCAGCGCCTTCGATATCCGCATGGTCCCGCTGGCCGCCGGCTGGAACGACCTCGGCGCCTGGGACGCGGTGTGGCAGGTCTCCAGCAAGGACGGCGCCGGCAACGCATCCGTCGGCGACGTGATGATGGAAGACACCCGCAACACGCTGGTGCACGCCTCGGGCCGACTGGTCAGCACGGTGGGTGTCGACAACCTGGTCGTGATCGAGACCGCCGACGCGGTGCTGGTGGCCGATGCCAGCCGCAGCCAGGACGTCAAGAAGATCGTCAACAAGCTGGCGTCCAAGGGCCGCGGCGAAGGCCTGCTGCACCGCAAAGTGCACCGCCCCTGGGGTTGGTACGACTCGATCGATGCCGGCCCGCGCTTCCAGGTCAAGCGCATCATGGTGCGCCCGGGCGCGAGCTTGAGCCTGCAGATGCACCACCACCGCGCCGAGCACTGGATCGTCGTCACCGGCACCGCCGAAGTGACCTGCGGTGAACGCAAGATCCTGCTGTCGGAAAACCAGAGTACCTACATCCCGCTGGGCGARRYSCACCGCCTSGCCAACCCGGGCAAGGTCGACCTCGAGATCATCGAGGTGCAGTCCGGCWSSTACCTSGGCGARGACGACATCGTYCGCTWCGAGGACACCTACGGCCGTACGGCCTGACCTGTGGCCCCTGCGTCACCTTCGGCGACGGCCCCGGCCTCGAAACCGGGGCCCCGTCGCCCGGTGACGGCCCGGCGGCAACTGAGTGCCCTGCACGGAAACCGCTGCGCTTGAGTCGATGTTTGAAGAACGAACTGCCCGCAAACAATTCCTGAGCGCGCCGCCGAGCGTGCCGTCGGCCATCGCCGCGGTGCTCGAGCCGGTGCTGGCAGCAGTCAGCCTGGCGGTTTTCCACGGCATCTTCGGCGAGCCCTTCGGCGGCGCCGCCATGGCGCTCGCGATCCTGCTGCTGGTGCTGATGTTCCCGGGGCTGAACCGCTTCGGCAAGACCGGCATCGGCGTCGGTATCGACATTTGCCTGTCGTGGATCGGCGTGCTCGCGGTGTTGCTGATGGTGGGCTATGCCACCGGCGGCCTGCGCGCCTTCGAGCCGCGGCTGCTGCTGGGCTGGGCGATCGCCACGCCGCTGGTCCACTGGCTGTGCGTGGTGCTGGGCACGGCCTACATGCGCCACCGCGCGGCGCTGCCCGAGTTCCGCCGGCCGGCGGTGATCGTCGGCGCGCACCGCATGGGCCAGCGCGTGGCAGAGATGCTGCAGGCGCGCAAAGGCTACGGCCACGACCTGCTCGGCTTCTTCGACGACCGCTCGGCGGAACGGCTGGAACTGCCGGGTGCTGACCCGTTGCTCGGCGGGCTGAACGAGCTGCCCGAGTTCATCGAGCAGCATGGCGTGAAGGACGTCTTCATCACCTTGCCGCTGACCTCGCAGCCGCGCATCCTGCAGCTGATGGAAACGCTGCAGAACTCGACCGCCTCGGTGCACTTCGTGCCCGATGTGTTCGGCGTCAGCATCATCCAGGGCCGGCTCGAGGACATGGGCGGCGTGCCGGTCGTCGGCCTGCACGTGACGCCATTCACCGGCATCAACGGGCTGTTGAAGCGCGCCAGCGACATCGTGCTGGCGGTGCTGATCCTGATCCTGATCTCGCCGGTGCTGGCCGCGGTGGCGATCGGCGTCAAGCTCAGCTCACCGGGGCCGGTGATCTTCCGCCAGCGCCGCACCGGGCTGGACGGCGAAATCATCGAGGTCTTCAAGTTCCGCTCGATGGTCACGCAGGACAATGGCCCGGTCGTCCAGCAGGCCACGCGCAACGACCCGCGCATCACGCCGTTCGGGGCCTTCATCCGCAAGACCTCGCTCGACGAGTTGCCGCAGTTCGTCAACGTGCTGCAAGGCGAGATGAGCATCGTTGGCCCGCGCCCGCATGCGGTGGCCCACAACGAGCAGTACCGCAAGATCGTCAAGGCCTACATGGCCCGCCACAAGGTCAAGCCCGGCATCACCGGCTGGGCCCAGGTCAACGGCCTGCGCGGCGAGACCGACACGGTGGACAAGATGGCGCGGCGTGTCGAGTACGATCTCGAATACCTGCGCAACTGGTCGCTCGGGCTCGATCTGCTGATCATCGCCCGCACCGCCAAGCTGATGTTCTTCGACCGCAAGGCGTATTGACGCCCGGCCTTCAGCAGCCCACGCTCCTGATCGCGCCGGCTCTCGGCGCCGACGCAAACGACAACGACACGACGAGGCGCACATGACAGGCACTCCTTCTTTCGGCCCCCGCTTCGCCATGCACCTGCTGGCGGCCGCGGCCGTCTGGACCTTGGCCGGTGCCGCGTTGGCGCAGGCCGATGCCCCGCCGCCGGTCTCGCCGCCGCCACCGCTCAGCCCGCCCCCGACCGGGCCGGCCCAGCTGTTCAGCTTCGGGCTGTCGCAGACGCTGACCCACGAGTCCAACCTGTTTCGCGACAGCAGCAACGAACAGGAAGACTGGAACTCGATCACGGGGCTGAATTTCGCGCTCGACCAACCCATCGGGCGTCAGCGCCTGCACGGCGATGCGTCGCTGCAGATGAACCGTTACCGCGACCACGACGAGTTGAACAACACCGGCCACCAGCTGGGCCTGCAGCTCGATTGGGAAACCGTCTACAACCTGTCCGGCGCGCTGGGCGTGCAATCGGCGCGCCACCAGTACCGCTACGGGCTGAACAGCACGACGCCGTCCGACGGCCGCAACATCGAGAGCACGCAGTCCGCCTTCGCGCAGGGCAAGCTGGGTGGCATGGGTGAGTGGGCGCTGCAAGGCGGTTTCAATACGCTGCACCGTGAGTACTCGGCCGAGGACTTCGCCAAACTCAACGACCTGTCGCAGTGGGGCACCGAAGGCGGTATCGGCTACCGGCCCAGCCCCGATCTCGGCTTCACCGCACTGGGCCGCTACACCCGCATCTCTCGGCCCAACTCCGACCTCGGTTTCGGTGACGACGTCGGCCGCAAGGAGCTGGAACTGGGCGTGATCTGGCAGGCCACCGGCGCCAGCCGCCTCGACGCCCGCGTGACCCGCGCCGAGGAAAAGCACAGCGTGATGGCCGACCGCAGTTTCTGGACCGGCGGCATCGGCTGGGACTGGGCGCCCAGCGCCAAGCTGCGTTTCCGCACCCAGTTGCTGCGTGACACCGAAGGCGGCAGCGGCAACGTGATGAGCCCCGAAGCCACGATGCCGGCGGCCCCGGCAGGCGACCAGCTGCGCGACGCGTTCCTGTGGTCCGCGCAATGGTCCGCCTCGGCCAAGATCAACGTGATCGGCACGGCGCAATGRTCGCGCCGGCGCTTCAACGAGCAGTTCAACGCGGACGGTTCGCGCATCGAAGACCGCACCACCGCGTTCACGGTCGGCGTGCGCTACAGCCCGGCACGTTCGCTAGACTTGGGCTGCGACGTCGCGACTGAAAAGCGCGAGACCAACACCGAGACCGTCACCGAACTGGCGGTGACGCGCCCCTACGATTCGATGACCGCCGGCTGCTCGCTGCAGTTCTGGTTCCGCTGAGAGCATCGAGGCAGTACGCGCGATGATCCACCCCACCACCGTCATCAGCGGCAACGTCCAGATAGACCCGACGGCCGAGATCGGCCCTTGGTGCGTGCTGGAAGGCGACATCACCGTTGGCCCGCGCACGCGGCTGATGAACGGCGTGTCGCTGCAGGGGCGGGTCACGATCGGAGCCGACAACGTGTTCGGCGCTCATGCCGTGATCGGCGGGGCCCCGCACGACCAGCAGCACAAGCAGGAAGACAACACCGAGGTCGTGATCGGCGACCGCAACCAGGTCTTTGAATTCGTCACGATCCACCGCGGGACACGACGCCGGGATGGTCGCACGGTGCTGGGCAACGACAACTTCGTGATGGCCTACGTGCATCTGGCGCACGACGTCGTGCTGGGCAACCACACGCGCATCACCAGCTACTCCGGCATCGCAGGCCTGTGCATGATCGACGACCACGCGGTGATCGCCGGCATGGTCGGCATGCAGCAGTACGTGCGCGTCGGCGCCTACTCGTTCATCTCCGGCATGTCGGCGATGACGCAGGACGTGTTGCCGTACTCGATCGCCTACGGCTCCGAGGGGCCGACGCATCTGCGCGGCGCCAACCTGATCGGCCTGAAGCGGCACGGCTTTTCGCGCGAGGACATCGACATCGCGCGCCAGGTGCTGGCCAAGCTGCAAGGCACCGAGCGGCCGTTTGCGCAGGTGCTTGCGGAGATCGAAACCGAGTTCGACCCGGCCCACCCGATGGTGCGCCGCATACTCGATTTCGCCCACGCGCCGTCGCAGCACGGCGTGTTGCGCTGAACCGGCCAACGGTGGTCGGGCCCATGGCCGACAGCTTCAGTTTCCGCCCCTACCGCGACGCTGACGAAGCCGCGTGGAACGCGCTCGTCGCGGCCAGCCCGAACGGCACCTTTCTGTTCGACAGGCGCTTCATGGGCTACCACGCCGACCGTTTCGACGATGCGTCGTTGCTGGTCGAGCGGCGCGGCAAGCTGGTTGCGGTATTGCCCGCGCATCGGCAAGGCGAGCGCGTCGCCAGCCACGGTGGCCTGAGCTACGGCGGCCTGGTGCTGGCCGACACGCTGGGCGCGCAAGCCACTTGGGACTTGATGCAAGCGCTGCAAGCGTACTGGCGCGAGCAGGGTGTGCGCGAGCTGCTGTACAAGACCATGCCGTCGATCTACCACCGGCTGCCGTGTGAAGACGATCGCTATGCGCTGCTGCGCTGCGGCGCGCAACTGGTGCGGCGTGATGCGCTCTCGGTCATCGGCCCGACGCTGGCCCACTGGCCACCCAAGCGCCGCCGCGCGATCACGCAGGCCACCCGTCACCGCGAAGAGCTGGCCTTGTCTGCCCTTGAAGGCGCGTCGCCCGAAGCGAGCGACGACTGGGCGGTGTTCTGGCAGTTGCTGGACCACGAGTTGCAGGCGCGCCATGGCAGCCGGCCGGTGCACACACTCGATGAAATCCGTCTGCTGGCGGGCCGCTTCCCCACGCAGATCAGCCTGCGGCTCGCGCGCTGGTCTGGCCGTATCGTGGCCGGTCTGGTGTTGTTTGACACGTCCAACGTCTGCCATCTGCAGTACATGGCCGCTGACGAACAGGGCCGCCGTTGCGCGGCGCTCGACCTGTTGCTTGAGCAGGCCATCGCCGGCGCGCAAACGCAAGCCAAGTGGTTCGATTTCGGCCACTCGAACGAAGACGAGGGCCGGGTGCTGAACACCGGCCTGTCCTTCTACAAGGAAAGCTTCGGCGCCAGCACGGTCGTACACGACCACTACCTCTTGCCCTGCTAGCTGCAGACTGCAAACGCGAAAGGACTCCCGCCTTGGCCCACGTCGACGATTGCCGCCCTGTCGAGCTGCGCACGGTCTATGACCACCGTGGCTCCATTTCCTTCGTCGAATCCGGCGTCGACTTCGAGTTTCCGATCAAGCGCGCGTATTGGACCTATGACGTGCCCTCGCGCGCGTCGCGTGCGGGCCATGCGCACTTGAACCTGCGCCAGCTGTACGTTGCGATTTCGGGTTCGTTCCAGGTTCACATGGACGACGGCGTGAACCAACGCGTTGTCACGTTGAGCCACCCGAGCGAAGGCCTGCTGATGGTGCCGGGCATCTGGCGTGAGCTGCACGGCTTCTCGTCCAATGCCTGCCTGCTGGTGCTGGCCTCCGAGTTGTTCGATGAGGCGGACTACATCCGTGAGCATGTGGACTTCATGAAGTGGGTGCAGTCGACGAAGGCGTAAGTTTTTGATGCACTGACTGCGCAGGTTGGAGCGCAGGGCGGCGGCGGTGTCCCCGGTCTCCGGCCCGCTCGCGGGCCACTGCTTGAGGTGTTCGGCGGGCTGCCCATCAACACCGTCGTGCCTGGGATGCGTGGGGGCAACCGCGAATAAAGGCCGGCGCCCGGGGACACCACCGCCACCCTGAGGAACCGGTGGTGGCAGGGCACGGCGTGACATGCCACGCGGGTGGTGGGGCAGGGGATTCGGGGTGCGTTTGGAGGCCTTCATTCGCGGTCGCCCCAACCGACGTCCCGTGAACACGCCGCCGATCGAGAGACCGCGGCCAGCGCACCCCGGCTCCCCGCGAGCGAGGCCGGAAAACGTGCCCCGAGTCGCCTGCCCAGCTCAACGTTGGCAAGCGACCCGCTGTTTAGCTTCCCACCAGCGCTGCAAATCGCGCCAAGTCGATATTGCCACCCGACAGCACGATGCCGACCCGCTTGCCGCGCACATCAAGCTGGCCGTTGAACACCGCCGCTGCACCCAGGCAGCCTGTCGGCTCGACGATCAGCTTCATCCGCGCCGCGAAGAATTTCATCGTCTCGACCAACTGATCGTCGGTCGCGGTGACCACTCGCGCGCCCAACTGCTGCAGCACCGGAAAAGTGTGCTGCCCGAGCGAGCGACTCTGCGCCGCATCGGCGATCGTCTTCGGCGTCTCGATCCTCACGATGCGGCCCTGCGCCAGGCTTTGCTGGCCGTCGTTGCCGGCCTCGGGCTCGACGCCGACGATTTCGCAGCGCGGTGAGAGGTGGCGCGCCGCGGTCGCGGTGCCGGACAACAAGCCGCCGCCGCCCAGAGGAGTGACGATGATGTCGAGCTCACCGACCTCCTCGAACAACTCCTTGGCGGCAGTGCCTTGGCCAGCCATCACATGCGGGTGGTCGAACGGCGGGATGAAGGTCATGCCGCGTTCGGCGACGATGCGCTCGATGATCAGCGCCGGGTCTTCGGCGTAGCGGTCGTAGCGGATCACCTCGCCGCCGTAGCCCTCGGTCGCCGCGATCTTCATCGCCGGTGCGTCCTTGGGCATCACGACGACCGCGTGCACGCCCAGCAACTGCGCGGCACGGGCGATGGCCTGGCCGTGGTTGCCGGACGAGAAGGTCACCACGCCGCCAGCGCGCTGGGCCGGCGTGAACTGGGCGACCGCGTTGTAGGCGCCGCGGATCTTGAAGGCACCGATGTGCTGCAAGGTCTCGCATTTGAAGAACAGCGTCGCGCCGGTGCGTGCGTCGGCGGTGGTCGAGCGCATCACCGGTGTGCGGTGGGCAACGCCGGCCAGGCGCTCGTGGGCCCGGGCGACGTCGTCGTAGGAAATGGCCAGTGAAGTCATGGCCGACAAGGTATCACCGAGGGTCGCGCTTGAAACTGTGTGGCTGCGCGGGTTGACACAGTGCGTGCGTGGAGGGCCCGTGTTGTGGCTTCACCCGCTGGGCGCTGGCACCTAGGCTTGCAGCACCTCTTCAAACCCCACGCCATGACCGAACTGCTGCCCTTGATGACCTATGCGTTCGTGATGTCGAGCACCCCCGGCCCGAACAACCTGATGCTGACCGCGTCGGGCGCCAACTTCGGCTACCGCCGCTCGCTGCCGCACATCCTGGGCATCGCCGCCGGCCACGGGCCGCAAATTTTCGTCACCTGCCTGGGCCTGGGCTCGCTGTTCCAGGCCTTTCCGGTGTTGCACCAGGTGTTGCGTGTCGTGGGCGCCATCTACCTCGTCTACCTGGCCTGGCGGCTGGCCGGCTCGGCGATCGGGCAAAAGGACATGCAGCAGCCCTTGAGCCTCTGGCAGGCGGCGACCTTTCAGCTCATCAATCCGAAAAGCTGGGTCAAGTCCATCACCGTGGCCACCGTGTTCATGCCACCGGACATGGCAGTGCTGCCGGCGTCGGCCCTGGTCAGCGTGATCGCGATCGCCATCGGCGTGCCGTGCATCTCGATGTGGGCGCTTTTCGGCGTCGCGATCCGCCGCCTGCTGACCGACCCGCGCCGCCAGCGCGCCTTCAATGCCATCATGGCGGCCTCGCTGGTGGTGTTGGCGATTGCCCTGTTGTTCTGATACTTCACGATGACCCCGCTCGACCGTTCTTCCGCCGTGCCGCTGGCCGACCAGATCGAGTCGCGACTGGCCGCGTTGATCGCGTCGGGCCAGATGCCGGTGGGCGCCAAGCTGACATCGATCCGTGCGCTGGCGTCKCAGCTGTCGGTCAGCCCGAACACCGTGGTCACCGCCTACGACCGGCTGGTCGCTCGCGGCGTGGTCGAGACCCGCGGCACCGCCGGCTTCTTCGTCGCCGAATCGACAACGCCCGAAGCCTTGCCGAGCCAGCTCGAGGCCGGCGAGGCGCATGACGCCGTCTGGCTGGCGCAGCAGGCGCATGACCAGCGCGCCAGCCTGTTGCCGGCCAGCAGTGGCGCACTGCCGGTGAGCTGGCTGGAARACGCGATCCCCGCTGCCGTCGTGCAGCGCGGGCTGGCGCGCAGTGTCGGCGGCATGGCGGCGCGTTGCCCGCCGCAAGGCATGCCCGAATTGCGTGAGCGCATTGCCATGCTGATGCGCAGCCAGGGCATTGCGGTGGATGCGAGCCGCGTGCTCAGCTGCTATGGCGGCACCCACGCGATCGATTTGATCTGCCGAGCGTTCCTGAAGCCTGGTGACGTGGTGCTGGTCGAAACGCCGGGCTACCACCTGCTGTTCGACCGGTTGCGCGAAGCCGGCGTGAAGATGGTCGGCATTCCGCGCCGGCACGACGGCATCGACCTCGACCAGCTCGAGGCCGCGTGCATCGAACATCGGCCGCGCCTGTTGTTCATCCAGAGCGTGCTGCACAACCCAACCGGCTGGGGCAGCAGCGCCGCCAACCTGCACCGCGTGCTGATGCTGGCCGATCGCCACAACCTGCTGCTGGCCGAAGACGACGTGCATGGGCACTTTCACGCCGGCAGCGTGACTCGGTTGGCGCAGTTGGCTGAGCTGCGTGGCGTCGTCTACTACTCCAGCTTCTGCAAGGCGCTCAGCCCGGCGCTGCGGGTGGGCTACATGGCCGCCGAGCCCACGCTGCTGAAAGCGTTGCTGCGGGCCAAGATCCAGTCGGTGCTGACGACCGCGACGCTGAACGAGAACGTGCTGCTGGAGTTGTTGGCC
>NZ_JBFUGE010000051.1:0-21276 GCF_056403075.1 Ideonella sp. P3_A4
GCGCTGGCCTGTGTTGCCGATGGCGCTGGCAGCGCTGGCCTGTGTTGCCGATGGCGCTGGCACCGGCGTGGCTGGCGCGGGCGTACTCGGCGCTCGGGGGCGGGACGATCACGCTGTCGCCCGTCAACTCGACCTGTCTTTCCCAGTGGCCGACGACGGTGCGCCACGCAGCCGCGGGCGCCGGAAGGATGACGACGTCGGCGTTGGCCTGCGCCGGCGCGCCGGCGGCGCAGCTGGCAAGAGAGGCCCCCAGGAGTGCGGCGCGGAGAAAATTCGTCATGAAGCGGCAGTTGCGTTGATCGGTAGTGTTGAGCTTCAGCTTCAGCAAGCGCCACCGCGTGGTGAAGTTCAGGCCCCAGTCGACTTTGTCGCCGTTCCCAGCCGGCTTCCATCACTTGCCGCTGGCGTCAAAGCGGCCTTCCTTCGCATGGTCGTTCAGCGCACGCCCGCTGGCCGCGACGCCGTTGTGGCGTCGGCGCGTAGCGACGAGCAGCAACTCGTCAGCGAATTTGCGATCGCTGCCCCGATCGATCAAGCACATCGGCGGCACGCCGAGCGCGTCTTGTGATCAGGGTGGCTCAACAAACGAGCCGAAGAGCGCTGTTCGAATGTTAGTTAGGGCTACGAACGAACCAAATCGGCGTAAATACCTACGCTAATTACGCAGCGCGGCAACGTGAGCCTGACGAACTTGCAGGCGAGCCGGTGCGAGGCCGCCACCACGGACGAGCGGGCGCTCGGCCGCGGCTGCCGACCACAGCGCGCACGAATCCGCAGCGATCGGGCTGTTCAGGGAACTTGCCAACAGAGGGCATGGCGTTCATGCGAGTTTTCCTTTCCGCTCACAGCACTGGCGTGATGCGCACCATGACCACGCCATGTGGGGCCACAGTGCCGCCGTAGCTGCCGTGCACCTGCTTCGAGACCCTCTTGGTCCACAAGTCCTTGACCTGAGCCTTCAGGCCTGCGGGCAGATTGAGCTGGTCCCAGCCCACCTTCATCTCGGCCGGCGCCTTGCCGCGGTTGAACAGCATCACCGCGTGCTCGCCGCCCTTCAGCGGCCGCGCCCAGATCTCCAGCTCGCCCTGCTGCCAGACGCGCCGCCCCTGCTGGCCCAGCGGGTCCTGGTCGACGGCGATGACGTCCTTGTTGGTGAGGATGCGCAGTGTGTCGGCGTCCATCTTCGACAGATCGTTGCCGGCGATCAGCGGCGCGGCCAGCATGGCCCACAGCGAGAAGTGCGACTCGTACTCCGTCGTCGTCATGCCGCCGTTGCCCACTTCCAGCATGTCGGGGTCGTTCCAGGCATTTGGAGCTGATACGCCCGCGCGCGCGGCTTGCATGTCCAGGATGTTGGTCATGCCATTCCCCCGGTCCTTCGTGCTTTCCCAACCGTCGTAGATGTCATGGGTGGTTCGCCACAAATGGCCCACCGTCGGGCCCCACCGCTCGGGATGGTCGGTACCCCATTCGCAGATGGACAGCACGATGTCGCGGCCGGACTCGCGCAGGGCCTTGGCCATGATGGTGTAGGCCGCCTCGGCGTTGCGAGTGCCGGTGTGGCACCAGTCGTATTTCAGAAAGTCCACGCCCCACTTGGCGTATTGCCGTGCATCCTGGAACTCACGGCCGGCGCTGCCTGGGCGGCCGGCGCAGGTCAGCGAGCCGGCGTCGGAGTAGAGGCCGAACTTCAAGCCCTTGCTGTGCACGTAGTCTGCGAGTGCCTTGATGCCCGACGGGAAACGCTCGGGGTCGGCCTGGATGTTGCCGTCGGCATCACGGCTCTTCTGCCAGCAGTCGTCGATGACGATGAACTGGTAGCCGGCGTCCCTCATGCCGGAGGCGGCCATGGCGTCGGCCTGCTGGCGGATCAAATGCTCGCTGACGTTGCAGTCGAACTTGTTCCAGGAGTTCCAGCCCATGGGCGGCGTGGGTGCGAGATTGGGCTTGGGAGCGTCGAGCTTCAGCGTCTCGTGGGCGAGGGCCGGCGACGTGAAGCCGAGCACGACCGCGGCGACAGTCAGCGCCCAGGAGGCACAGGCCAGGAGGATGGCGCGGGAGTGCTTGTGTCTCATGGCAAGGCGATTGGCTGGTAGAGGCCGTAGCCCGTTGGCGACTGCGGGCGCGGGTGGCCCGCGGTGCTGCTTATTTTGCGTTGTTGACGATCGTGCTGATCAGTTCAGGGAAGTACTGAGCGCCAGTCGAGCGATTGAACAGGCCGAACTGGTGGTTGGCGCCGTAGCCGTTGTCCCACCACACAGGCACGATGCCGTGCTGGTAGGCGGACTTCGTCACGTACTGGGTCCAGTACTTGCGGTAGGTGCCGGCGGGGTCGTACTCGGACTTCAGGATGGCGCCGTACTCGCCCATCAGCACGGGCATGCCGGTGTCAACGAAGCGGGACTTCATCTTCTGGAACTGCGCGTCGACATAGGCCTCGTTGGCCCAGGTCTCGGTCACGTCCGGATTGGTCGCGTTCGCGCCCCACTGCCAGATGTTGCTGCTTCCGTTCAGCGCGAAGTTGAACGGATCGTAGAAGTGCACTTCGAGGAACATCCGGTTGGTCGCAGAGTCGGCGGGCTTGATGAAGCCGTTGTAGGTCGAGTCGATGTTCGTGTTGAAGCCCTGCACCACGAGATGGCGCTTGGCGTTGTTGCCGCCCGTGGCCCGCACCGTGTTGACGAAGACCTGGTTGAACCCGTTCTGGACGTCCTGGTACTCGGCTGTCGGCGGACCGTAGTCGCCAGACACCATCACCTCGTTGGTGCCGGCGAACAGCAGGTAGTCGTCGTGGTCCTTGAAGTTGTTGGCGATCTGCGTCCACAGCTTGGCCAGGCGCGCGTTGGCACTCGCTTGGTAGGCGTAGGTCGGGATCAGCCAGCTTTGTTCGTGGTGCGTGTTCAGCACGACGTAGAGGCCGGCGTTGCGGGCGTAGCCGACGACCTCGGTGACGCGCGCCATCCAGGTCGGGCTGATGTTGCCGGCGGCGTCGGCATACTGGTTCCAGCTGACGGGAAGGCGCAGGGTCTTGAAGCCAGCCGCCTTCACTGCGTTGAGCAGTTGCTGGTTCACCAGGGGGTTGCCCCAGTTGGTTTCGTTGGGGCTCGCGTCCAGCGAGTTGCCCACGTTCCAGGCGGGCGACATCTGCTGCGACAGCTGGATGCTCGTCAGGTCACGCATGGAGCCGGGCACGGTGATCACGAACGCCTGTGTGGTCTTGGCGCCGCAGCTGTTGGTGTAGGTGGCGATGGCGGTGCAGCTGGCGCTGGGCGTGATGGTCTGCTCGCGTGCCGAGCCTGAGGTGCCGCAGCCGCTCCAGCTCCAAGAGCCGCCGCTCACCGGCTGCGGGCCGAGGATGGCCGGCTTGCCAGCAGTGATCGTGGCCGATGAAGTCTGCGTCCAGGACCCGTTGACGTTGATGTATGGGGTGATGGCCGTCGGCGTGCAGGCGCCCCCGCGCGTGGCCGTGGCGGCACCGGAGTTGAAGTTGCCGCCGCTGGTGGTGAACTTGACCCAGTACCAATACGGCGTGCCGTTGATGGCGGTGCCGTCGGTATAGCTCCTGGCGCCGGGGCCCGGCACGGCGATGCGGCTGCGGCCGTTGGGGTCGCTGTCCGTGTCGCGGTAGACCTCCAGGCGCGAAACGTTGCCGCTGACGGTCCAGCTGAGCTGGACGTCGTTGGCCGTGCCATTGGCCGTCAGGCAGACGGTGGTGCCGCCGCCGCTGCCGCAACTCTGGGCCTGGGCCTGGGCCAGTGGGGCCGCGCTGACCCCCAGGGCCAGCAGCAATGCGGACAACAAGGCTCTCATGGTTCTACCTTCAGGGTGAAAGTGCTCGGCCGGTGTCTCCTCCGGTTGCGAGCGTTATGAAAGGACGCGGCTTTGTGATGCTCCACATCCCGACGACGACACAGATTTGGGCGGCAGCTCCAGCACCGGGCCTAGCGGGCCGGGCTGGGCCGAGAAGGGCGCGAGTACTGCGACCAGATAAAGCGCGCGCCGTCGCTGTCGTCCGGCATGGGGCCGAGACTGTCGGCCCGGATATCCTTGGTCTGCGGATCGATGCGCAGGAAGCGGTTGGTGGCCAATGACATCAGCACCAGTTCTCCTGTCGGCGTTTCAATCCATTGAAAGTTTTGCGCCGTGCCAGACTGGTCGGCCACAAGCGTCACCTCGCCATCCTCACCGACCGTGACATAGCGTGGGCCCGATCGCAGAGCGACGCGGCCCAACCCGCGGTCGACGACCTCGAACCGCGTCGGGACACCCGAAGCCAAACGGTCCCCACGGCCGGCCGCCAGCCCGGTCTTCGCGTGAAACGACGCCAGCCGGATCGATCGACCATAGGGAATGGGCCGCATCAGGCCGCGGGGGTGCGGCTGATGGACGTCGATGCTGTCGAAATCGGCAAAACCGCCCTCGGCGCCCGTCGCGTTGTAGTTGAACAAGCCGTAGCGAACGCCCTGGAAGGTGAAGGTTTGGTAGAGCAGCACGACCTCGTTGCCGATAGTGGTGAAGGTGATGCCGTCGAACGAATAGCTGAAGCGCGCCCGTTCGGTGAGGAAATCGCAGTCGGCGCGAAGCCAGATGCGCGCCCCGGCCATCTTCACGCGCACCCGCTGATCCAGGCGCTGGTCATGAAATATGACGTTGAGTTCGTCGGTTAGCTTTTCGACGCCCAAGGTCGCATAGGGCAGGTTGAGCAGCCCCAAGCCGGCCGTGTCGCCTGGCTTCAGGTTCGTAGCATCGAGCAGGACGGTCGGCGTTGACATCGGCCCGATCGCCCTCTGCGTCAGGGTATTGCGTGCGTCGTAGAACGAGGTCGCCGGCAGGGCGTGAAGCCGCAGGAAACCCGGCCGTTCCRACAACGACCACTTGTCGTCGACCGGGACGTGGTTCCACTGCCAGACGGGCTGGAGCCGCGGCGCCGAAAAATCATCGCTGCGCCGAAAGGGCACGCTCACTGGCTGCGGCGTGGCGGTCTTCGGCTTCACCCAGGTCCGCGGTGTGCGCGTCAGGTTGCCCGGCAGGCCGAAGTAGGGCCAGCCGTCCTTCCAGGTGATCGGAGACAGGCCGAGCAGGCGACCGACGGAGTTGAAGTCCATCATTGAAAAGCCCCACCACTCGCCCGCAGGCGTCTGGATGATGCCCCCCTGGTGCATCGCCAGGCTGTGTTTGGCGGCGGGGTCAGGTCCCCAGGTCTCGAACGGCGGCTTGGGCGTGCCCAGGCGCTTGCTTGACGCCATGCCGAAGTCCTCGTGCAGGCTGATCGCCTGATGGACCTCGTAGGGCCCCAGCACATGATCCGCCCGCGCCGCCGGCATTCGAAAGCCGCCAGCGTAGTTGGCGCTGATGATGTAGTACTTGCCGTCGATCTTGTAGAAGTGCGCGCCCTCGCCCATCCCGGCGTCTTTGGTGAACAGGATGCGCTCGGTGCCCGGAACGATGTCGGTCAGGTCGTCCGTCAGTTGGGCCAGGTGCATGGTCTGGTGGTCCCAGACGACATAGGCCTTGCCGTCGTCGTTGAACAGGACAGACAGGTCGTGGAAGCTGCGCTTCATCGGCGTGCGCGTCCACGGGCCTTTTGGATCGGTGGCCGTGAACATCTGGGTCGCCTGGCTGTTGACGTTGGCGAAGATGTAGAACTTGCCTTGGTGGTAGCGGAAGGACGGCGCCCAGATTCCCTGGCCGTAGATATTGCCGCCGCCCTCCAGCCGAAAGGCCGGGCCCAGGTCGAGCTTGTCCAGGGCATAGGCGACGAACTCCCAGTTGACCAGGTCCTTCGAGCGCAGGATCGGCACGCCCGGCATCGCGTGCATGGTGGTGCCGGTCAGGTAGAACCAGTCGCCGACGCGGATCAGGTCCGGATCTGAAAACTCGTCATAAAACAAAGGATTGGTGAAGGTGCCGTTGCCGTTGTCTGGCGTCCAGGTCGCGGTCGACATGCCTTTGGGCGCGCTCGCCGCCGGCCCCTCCCGATTCATCGCAGATGCCGGCGCCGCGCATGGAATCAGCGTCAATGCCACGCAGGCCAGCAGGCCGAAGAAGTCGCGCCGTCTCATGTCACGGCTTTCCGACGCTGACCACCACGATCGACTTCGGCGGCAGCTCCAGCACCAGCCCTTGCGTGCCTGCGCGCGCGGCGTAGGGCGCGGGCACCACGGCCTGCGGGTTGTCGAAGGTGTTGTGTGCATCCATGGCGGCGGCGGTGAGCACGCGGCCCCGCGCATCGCCCTTCAGGTTGGTCACCACGCGCGCCGCGCGCTGCGGGTCCAGGTTCACCAGCGCCAGCTGCGTGCTGCCGTCTTCGGCGCGCGCCACGCTGGCTTGCACCGACGGCAGCTCGATGTTGCCGGTGCGGAAACGCGGCGCCTGCAGCTTGGCCTGCAGCGGCGTGGCGCCGCGGAAGGGCTTGTACAGGTCGAACGCGTGGTAGGTGGGCGTGAGCACCATGCGCGGCCCGTCGGTGAGCACCGGAGACTGCAGCGCGTTGACCATCTGCGCGATGTTGGCCATCTTCACGCGGTCGGTGTGGCGGTGGAAGGCGTTGAACGACAGCGCTGCCACCATCGCGTCACGCAGCGAGCTCTGCTGCCACAGCGCGCTGGCGCCGGCCGGTGTGTCGTACCAGGTGCCCCACTCGTCGACGTACAGCGCGATGCGCTTGTCCTTGTCGTGCTTGTCCATGGTGCGCGAGACCACGTCGATGCGGGTCTCGATGCCCATCGCTTCCTTCAGCGTCTTGGCCCAGGCGTTGGCATTGAAGCCGAGCGCCTGGCCGTGCGTGGTCCAGTCGCCCGGCAAGCTGTAGTAGTGCAGCGTGAACGCGTCCATGTGCTTGCCGGAGTGCTCCATCAGCACCTCGACCAGGTGGTCGTTGTTTCCGCCCTCGCCAGAAGCCACGCGCAAGGTCGGCGCGCGCAGGAAGGTGGCGTACTGGTTGTGCAGATCGGACTGGTATTCGGGCCGCATGTTGCCGCCGCAGCCCCAACTTTCGTTGCCGATGCCGGTGTACTTGACGGTCCACGGCTTGTCGCGGCCGTTGCGGCTGCGCTCTTCGGTCAGCGTCGTCTTGCGGCCTTCGGTCATGTATTCGAGCCATTCAGCCATCGCGCGCGGCGGCATCGAGCCCATGTTGGCGGCCAGGTACACCTCGGAGCCGAGCATCTCGGCCAGATCCATGAACTCGTGCGTGCCGACGCGGTTGTTCTCCATTCCGCCCCACACCTTGTTCGGGCGCAGCGGGCGCTTGGCGGGGTCGCCGATGCCGTCGCGCCAGTCGTAGTCGTCGGCGAAGCAGCCGCCGGGCCAGCGCATCACCGGCACGCCGAGCTGGCGCAGCGCGCCGACCACGTCGTTGCGCCAGCCGCGCGTGTTGGGGATGGGCGACTCGGGACCGACCCACAGGCCTTCGTAGACGACGCGCCCGAGGTGCTCGACGAAGTGGCCGTAGACGGTGGGTTCGATGCGCGGCCCGGCGGGCTGCTGGGTGACATCGAGGCGGACCTGAACGGGCTCGGCGGCGCCGGCGCTCAAAGGCAGCACGGCGGCGGCCGCGAGGGTGGCCAAGGCGGTGGCGAAGGTACGCAGGGTGCGTGCGGGTGTCATCGGAAATTCCTTGATTTCAAGCGCGGCGCACGAGCCGTGTGCCATGCGGAGGGAGGGTGAGCGTGCGGGTGCCGGCGGGCAGGTCGACGCGCGCCCAGCAGTCGCGACGCGCGCACGTAGCCGCGGCGGCCGGGCTGTTCAGGGAAGTCGCCAGCAGGGGGCATGGCGGTCATGCGGGCTTGCCTTTCCGACTCACGGCGCCGGCGTGATGCGCACCATGACCACGCCGTGCGGGGCCACCGTGCCGCCGTAGCTGCCGCGCACCTGCGAGACCTTCTTGGTCCACAAGTCCTTGACGCGAGCCTTCACGCCGGCGGGCAGATCGAGCTGGTCCCAGCCCACCTTCATTTCGGCCGGCGCCTCGCCGCGGTTGAACAGCACCACCGCGTGCTCGCCGCCCTTCAGCGGTCGCGTCCAGATCTCCAGTTCGCCCTGCCACCAGATGCGCCGCCCCTGCTTGCCCAGCGGGTCCTGGTCGACGGCTATCACGTCGCCGTTGGTGAGGATGCGGCGGGTTTCCGCGTCCATCTTCGACAGATCGTTGCCGGCGATCAGCGGCGCGGCCAGCATGGCCCACAGCGAGAAGTGCGACTCGTACTCGGTCGTCGTCATGCCGCCGTTGCCCACTTCCAGCATGTCGGGGTCGTTCCAGCCGTTGGGGGCGGACTCGCTCCACAGCTCGGCGTTCATGTCGAGGATGTCGAGCATGCCGTGTGACCACTCCTTCTTGCCCTTCCAGGCATCCCAGATGTCGCCCGTGGTGCGCCACAGGTGACCGACGGGGTGGGCCCAGCGGCCAGGCTTGCTGCCGCCCCAATCGCAGAGGGAAAACACGATGTCACGGCCCGATTCGCGCAGGGCCTTGGCCATGATGGTGTAGGCCGCCTGCGCATTGCGGGTGCCGGTGTAGCACCAGTCGTACTTGAAGTAGTCGACGCCCCATCTGGCGTACTGGAGCGCGTCCTGGAACTCATGGCCTGCGCTGCCCGGGCGGCCGTAGCAGGTCAGCGAGCCGGCATCGGAGTAGAGGCCGAACTTCAGGCCCTTGCTGTGCACGTAGTCGGCCAGTGCCTTGATGCCCGACGGGAAGTGCTCGGGGTCGGCCTGGATGTTGCCGTCGGCATCACGGCTCTTCGCCTGCCAGCAGTCGTCGACGTTGATGTACTGGTAGCCGGCGTCTTTCATGCCGGAGGCGACCATCGCGTCGGCCTGTTCGCGGATCAGCTTTTCGCTGACATTGCAGGCGAACTTGTTCCAGGAGCTCCAGCCCATGGGCGGCGTGGGCGCGAGCAGCGGCTTGGGCGCTTCCAGCTTCAGCGTGTCGTGGGCGAGGGCCGGTGCCGTGAAGCCGAGCACGACCGTGGCAGCAGTCGCCGCCAGGATCGAAGAGATGACGAGTCGTTTGCTGTACTTGTTCATGACGAGGTTTGGATTCAGGCGCAGCGCACGAGGCGTGCGCCATGCGCAGGGATGGACAGCGTGCGGGTGCCGGCGGGCAGGTCGGCGCGCGCCCAGCAGTCGCGGCGGGCGTCAGGCAGCCAGCCGGGCAGCGGCGCTTGCCAGGGCGCCTCGCTGGTGTTGAGCCATGCAGCCCAGGTGCCCTGCGGGCCGTGGCAGACGAAGCGGTGGCCCTGCGCGCTGCTGTGCCATTCGCGTGCACCGGGCACGCGCAGCAGCGCCAGCACCTCGGGGTTGGTCAGCAGGCGCAACGTCCAGTCGTCGAGGCGGCGCAGGTCGTTGCCCAGGATCAGCGGGCTGCGCGCGCAGGTCCATGCGGTGAGCATCAGCAGCTGCTCGTCGCGCGTGAAGCGGGTGTCGCGTTCGCCGCGGCCGTCGCCGTCGAAGTTGCGCAGTCCGATCTTGCCCACCGGCAGCATGTCGGCATCGGGCCAGGCGCCGGGGCGCGCATGCGGCGCCCACTTCACCAGGTTCACGAGGTTGTCGCGCAGCTGGGGCCAGGTGTCCCAGAAGTCGTTGCACACGCGCCATTGGTTGGCGTGCACCTGCAGGTGCGTGGCCTGCTCGGGCAGCGACGGGCCGGGCGACAGGCTCAACACCATCGGCCGGCCGGCGGCGTCGATCGCGCGCCGGATCAGTTCGACCTCTCGTGCGTGGTAGTTGGGCGCGGCGATGTCGTCGACCTTGACGAAGTCCACGCCCCATTCGGCGAGCTGCGCGAACCAGCTCCGGTACCAGTCGAAGGCGCCCGGGTGGTCGGGGTTGACGCCGCACATGTCGTGGTTCCAGGCGCAGGTCGATCCAGGGTTGGCCACCTCGTTGCAGCGGTACTTGCTGCCGGCGATGGGCAGTTCCATTCCCACCGCCTGGCGCGGGATGCCGCGCATGATGTGCACGCCGAAGCGCAGGCCCATGGCGTGCACCTGCGCGGCCAGCGGCGCGAAGCCGCGGCCGCCGGCGGCGCTGGGGAAGCGGTTGGGTGCCGGCTGCGGGCGGCCATGGGCGTCCAGCACCAGCGGCGCGAAGGGCCGGTACCACCCCGACTTGGCACCCGGCTCGTACCACTGGATGTCGACGGTGGCAACGTCGTAGCCGAAGGGCAGGAAGCGCTCGGCGAGGATGCGCGCGTTGTCCAGGTATTCGGCTTCGGTGACGCTGGCGCCGAAGGCGTCCCAGCTGTTCCAGCCCATCGGCGGCGTCGGCGCCCAGGCGTGGAAGGGCAGGCCGGGCTCGGTGGTGCCGGCGGCGCCGGAAACCGTGGCGGAGGGGCCGGCGGCACCGGCCGCCGAGCTGGCGGTCACGGCAGCCAGACCGGCGCCCGCCGCGGCGCGCACGAAGCTGCGGCGGGCGGGTTCATCAGGCAAGCTGTCGGTAGAGGTCGTCGTGCTCATGGCCGATGTGATGGTGGTGAGGGATGCGGGGACGAGCTTTTAGTTGCTGTACAGCAGGCCCCGGCCCGTGCCGCTGACGTAGATCCGGCCATAGACGTTCTGGTCGGCCGCCATCACGCCGATGCCGCCGAACTGGTGCGCGTCGTCGTTGAAGCGCGACCAGGTGGCGCCGCCGTCGTTGGAGCGGTAGACGCCCCACACGCCATTGACCACGCCCACCACATAGACCGCAGCCGAGTACGCCGCGCCGGGCTTGGCCTTGCCCAGTGCCACCGCCGTGGCGCCCTGTACGTCGGGCCATGGGTTGCTGCCCCAGATCGACGCGAAGGTGCTGAGCTTGGTCCAGGTCGCGCCCGAATCGGTCGAGTGGTACACGGCGTTGCCGTCGGCCAGCCAGAGGTCGCCCTTGGCGTGGGGGTTGACCGCCAGCGAGGTGTTCGAGAAGTAGTTGGGGGCCAGCCCCGCGGCCACCGAGCCCTGGCTCAGCGTGAACGTGTGGCCGCCATCGGTCGAGACGTAGACCTTGCCCGGCGTGCCCCACCAATGGCCGCCGGAATCGTAGGCATAGACCTTCTTCGGGTTCTTGCGATCTGCGGCCAGGCGGTAGCCGCGACTGAAGACGCCGGCGATCGCCGGCAGATTGGTCGGGACCCAGGTCGCGCCGTTGTCCGTGGTGTACGACGGCACCGAGTTGGCGGGCGCCCAGACCGCCTTGTTGCGCGCGGTGACCACGATGCTCGCTTCCTGGCTCGTGTTTTCCGCGACGCCGGGCGCGTTGGTGGCGAACCTCGCCCAGGTCTTTCCGCCGTCGCCAGACCAGACGCCGAAGCCGGTACCGGTGCCGAGGACGACGCCGATGCTGGCGATGTAGAGCGGGTCGGACCACGCCATGTCGGCGGCGAAGCCGTTGCTCCATTCGGTGCGCGGCGTCAGGGTCGGCTTCGTCGCGAGATCCGTGTGCACCCAGGTGCCGACGTCGCCCGAACTGTTGATCACGGTGTACGGTGCGCCCGCCGGCGGCGTGGCGAGGCCCAGGACGGCCGTCTCCTCAAGGCCATCGATCGCCTCGTTCCAGCTCGGCTTGGGGGAAGAGGCGTTGCGGGTTTCCCAGATGCCGCCGCCATGGACGTGCAGCACGCGGTTGGGGTTGGACGGATCGATCTCGACGTCGTCGGTCCAGCCGGAGAACCCGTCACCGGCGGGCGAGTGCGGCATGGTGGCCGCGATCTCGCGCCAGGTCTGGCCGCCATCGCGGGACCACTGGACGACCTGCTGGCCGTTCCAGTTGCCCCAGGAGTTGGTCACGCCCAGTGCGATGCGGGTGCTCGCGCCGGTGCCGGCGACGGACACGCCGCCGAGGCCGAAGTTCGTCCCCATCCCCCCGTTCGGGTCCTTCAGCAAAGTCCAGTTGCTGCCGTCGAACTTGTAGAGCCGGGCGGGGCCGGCGGCGCCTGGCCCCGAGTCCTTGGTGAACACGACATAGAACATGCCGTCCGCAGCGCGCACCATGTGCGGAATGTGATGGCCGGAGATCGGGGTCGACACCGGGGCCCACGAAGCGCCGGCGTCGGTGGACCTGTAGAGATTCGAGACCAGGCCCGCCGTGATGACGTAGTCCGGCGCGATGGCCGCGTAGATCGTCTGCGTGGCCGAGCCGCTGCCCTTGGTGCCGGTGTCGTAGACGATGACGCCGACGCCCATCGCGCTGCCGATGCCCAGGGCCTTGACCTGCTCCTGGGTCAACCTGGCGGGCGACAGCGACGTGACCTGCGCCCAGGTGAGGCCCGAGTCGATGCTCTTCCACAGGCCGGCCGTGCGCGAGCCGTAGAACAGCGTCGAGGGTTTGTTGGGGTCGACCATCAGGCGTTCGCCGATGGGCCGGCCGGGGTTGTTGCCCCCCAGGGGAAAGGGCAGGTCGACGTAGGTCCAGTGGTCACCGCGGTCGCTGGAGATGTACAGGCGGCCGTTGCCATCGGACGTGTACATGCCGGCGGCCATGTAGACGAGCTGGTCGTTGTTCGGATCGACGGCGATGCTTTCGATGCCGTGGTACCTGCTCTCGGCTGCACCGAAGCCCAGACCGTCGGTGATGGGCACCCAGGACGCCGTGGCCTGGTTCCAGCGGTAGGCGCCACCGATGTCGGTGCGGGCGTACAGGACGTTCGCCGACGTGGGATGGAAGACGAGGCCGGTGACGTAGCCGCCACCGCCGAACTTCACGCTCTTCCAGGTGGTGGCCCGGGCTGGCGTCTCGCTGCCCTCATTGGGACTGCCTGCGGCCAGGGGCGTCGTGTCGCCGCCTGCGCTGCCTTCACCGCCGCAACCCACCACGAGGCTCGCGGAAAGGATGGAAAGGACAATGAATCGTTGACTGAACTTGGTCATGAAGGAATCCGGGTGGGATGTCGTGGATGGCGTGGCGGTGCGGTGTGGATCACCGCCCGCTCAGATCACTTTGCGCACTGCTGCTGCGGCAGCGCCGACGTTCACTTCTTGCACAGCTCGCTGATGGCGTTGGGGGCGGTGGCGGTGATCACGCCCAGCCGATAGGGCAGTTCGATGTATTCGTACTTCTTGTTTTTTTCCATATCCAGGCCCTGGTAGAGGAATCTCAGCGGCTGGCAGGGGTCGATGCTCAGCGTCTGGTCGACGCCGTCGCGGATCAGTTCGCCGTGGGATACGCCTTCGGACCAGATCCGGCCGCTGAACTTGACGTTTTCCGCGCCAGCGAACAGGTTCATCTTGGCGCCGGGAATGGGTTGCCATGTGCCGTCCAGGCGATCGGCTGTCCAGGCCCGGAAATACCGGCCGTTAGGCCCCATCGCCTCGATCAGCGTCAAGAACTGGTTGGTGCCGGTGATCTTGTAGGTGTTGCTCGCCTCGAACATGTCCTCGCGTTTTTCCTTCATGGCAACGACGGGCTCGGAGAAGCCATGAGGGAAACGCTCGATCGTCGTTTCACCACGGAAGAAGCTGCCGTTGTCGTTGGTGAAGAAGAGATGGCACTTCTTGTCGTCGCAGATGTTCCAGAAGTCCAGCCAGGAGGCATCGCCCTTGGCGTCTTTGACGCTCGCCGGGATGGTCGGGTAGAAGGGCTGCGGAGGCGTCCATGACCGGGGGTCGGCCAGGTTCCTCGTCGTGGAATACAACGGGTCGCCGCCTTGGTAGATCAGGTACCAGAGCTTTTGCGGCGCGAAATAGAAGACCTGCGGCGCTGCGCGGTAACCCGGCCCGATGGGGGACTGGTCGAGCATGAACAGGGGCGCATTCGGCGCATCGTCCCAATTCGCAAAGCTCGTGTAGGCGATGCCCCAGCCCGACGCCCCTGCCGTGGTCATGAAAACGTGGTATCGGCCGTCGTGGTAGACGATGGTCGGGTCCTTGACGCCATGGATTTGCTTGGCATCGGTTGGCGGCTTGATCAGGGGTTCGCTGGATTTCCATTCAAAAGGTTGGGCGCGCGTCGCGGATTCGGTCGCGTGAGCGGGCGTGCTCAATGCCAGGCATGACGCCAACCAGAGTGCATTGAACCCGTTGAGGAAGGATCTGTAGTTGTGCATGACGTTTCGCAGACAGGACGCGGAACGCCGAAGCATTTCCGCGCCGTGGTTGGCGTATGCGAGCCGGCGGCCCGCAGTGCTGCCTACTTCGCGCTGTCGACGATGGCCTTGACCAGGTCCGGGAAGTACTGGGCGCCGGTCGAGCGATCGAACAGCCCCGACGCGTGGTTGAAGCCGTAGCCCGGGTCCCACCACGCCGGCACGATGCCGTGCTGGACGGCGGACTTCGTCACGTACTTGGCCCAGTCGGTGCGGTAGGCGCCGGTCGGGTCGTACTCGGACTTCAACATCGCGGCGTATTCGCCCAGCAGCACGGGGATACCCGCATCGACGAAGCGGGACTTCATCATCTGGAACTGCGCGTCGACGTAGGCTTCGTTGGCCCAGGTCTCGGTCACGTCCGGATTGGTCGCGTTCGCACCCCACTGCCAGATGCTGCTGTTCTCGTTGAGCGCGAAGTTGTACGGATCGTAGAAGTGCACCTCGAGGAACATCCGTTTGGTCGCAGAGTCGGCGGGCTTGATGAAGCCGTTGTAGGTCCAGTTGATGTTCGTGTTGAAGCCCTGCACCACGAGATGGCGCTTGGCGTTGTTGCCGCCCGTGGCCCGCACCGTGTTGACGAAGACCTGGTTGAACCCGTTCTGGACGTCCTGGTACTCGGCCGTCGGCGGGCCGTAGTCGCCAGGGAACAGTATCTCGTTGGTGCCGGCGAACAGCAGGTAGTCGTCGTAGTCCTTGAAGTGGTTGGCGATCTGCGTCCACAGCTTGGCCAGGCGCGCGTTGGCAATCGGTTGGTTGGCGTAGGTCGGGCTCGTCCACTCGGTTTCATGGTTGTTCAACACGACGTAGAGGCCGGCGTTGCGGGCATAACCGACGATTTCGGCGACGCGCGCCATCCAGGCCGGGCTGACGTTGCCGTCGGCGTCGGCATGGTGGCTCCAGCCGGCGCCAATGCGCACGGTCTTGAAGCCGGCCGCCTTCACCGCGTTGAGCAATTGCTGGTTCGTCGGGGCGTTGCCCCAGGAGGTCTCGTCGGGTACGGCGTTCACCGAGTTGCCCAGGTTCCAGGCGGGCGACATCTGATGAGACAGCTGGATGCTCGTCAGGTCGCGCATGGAGCCTGGTACGGTGATCACGAACGCCTGGGTGGTCTTGGCGCCGCACGTGTTGGTGTAGGTGGCGGTGGCCGTGCAGCTGGCGCTGGGCGTGATGGTCTGCTCGCGTGCCGAGCCTGAGGTGCCGCAGCCGCGCCAACTCCACGAGCCGCCCGTCACCGGCTGCGGGCCGAGGATGGCCGAGTTGCCAGCAGTGATCGTGGCCGATGAAGTCTGTGTCCAGGACCCGTTGACGTTGATGTAGGGCGTCACCGGCGTGGCAGCGCAGCTGCGCGTGGCGGTGGCCACGCCGGAGTTGTAGCTTCCGGTGCTGGTCTTGAACTTGACCCAGTACCAATAAGGCGTGCCAGCGGCAGCCGTGGCATCGGCATAGCTGGTGGCGCTGTGCGCCAGGGTGGCAATGCGGCTGCGACCCTTGGGTTTGGGGTCGGTGTCGCGGTAGATCGCCAGCGACTTGACGCTGCCGCTGACCGTCCAGTCCAGCTGGATGTCGTTGGCCGTGCCATTGGCCGTCAGGCAGACGGTGGCACCGCCGCCGCTGCCGCAGCTCTGGGCTTGGACGGCCGAGCCGGCGCTGACGCCGACGGCCACAAGCAGGGCTGATAGAAACAGTCTCATCGTTCTACCCTTGGAAGGTTGAAAGTGCTCTGTCGGGTGTCTCCTCCGGACTCGAGCGTTTTGGCAGCGGGTTGAGCCCCCGCTGCGGTGGCAGCGGCGGCCAGGACCATTGCAGCGGCGAGTGTTTTCATTTGAGGGGTCRTGTCGCCGAGCGTCAGGTCGGCAGGGGTCGGTAGGTGACCTGGTGCAGCCGCGCGTCGCCGTGTGGCCCGCGGCGAAGAGCGCTAGAGCGCGTAGAGCGCGAACGCGAAGTCCGCGGGGCGGCCCTCCCGGTCCTTCAGCGGTAGGTCGTCCAGGCTGGCCTCACCGTCGGCATAGACGTCGTCGCGGCTGGCGCGCAGATAGAGCGTCAGCGCGTCCTTCTGGCCCTGCAGTGCCAACGCATAACGGCGACCGGCCTGCAGCACGACCGGCGGATGGGCACTGAAGTCGAAGCTCAGCAGCCCGGCCCCTTGCGGCCGGTAGGCGATGGCCAGGCCCTGGCCGGCGCCGAGCAGCTCGGTGCCGGCCTCCACGTCGCGCAGCGACAGCCGCAGCGGGTGCGTGGCGTCGGTGCCGTGGCCGTCGCCAGCGTACAGGCTGAGCCGGCCCAGGGCGATGTCAGCGCGCGGGACGAAGGTCTGTACCAGACGGCTGACGCCGCCGCCGTCGCGCTTGAAGCCCACGGGTTCGGGCGCCTGCTCAAAAGGGCGGGTGACCGAGGCCAGCGCCGGGCGACCCGGCCAGGTTTCGGGATAGCCCTGGGCGAATTGCTGGACGGCCACGCGGGGGTCGGAGCGGCCAGGGTCCGCCGGCGCGGGCACCTTGCCGGAGGGCGGCCGGGGCGGTGCGCTGATGCCGGCCTCGGTCTGCTTGATGGGCCACATGCGGCCGTCGGCGTCGTAGTAGAGGTACTCCATCGCGACCGAGCGGCGGGCGCCGGCGCCGCTCTGGCCGTCGGGCAGGGTCAGCGCGGCGTTGTGATAGACCAGGTAGGACTGGCCCTTGAAGTCGTCGATGACGCCCGCGTGGATGGTGAAGCTGTTGTGTACCGCGCCGGTCAGCATCCCCTGGTAGGTCCAGGGCCCGCGCGGGCTTGGCGCGGTGGCATACGACAAATGCTCGAAGAGACCCTGGTGCGCCATGGACGCGTAGGTCATGTAGTACATCCCCTTGCGCTTGGACAGCCACGGGCCCTCGGTGTAGTTGGGCAGTGCGATCTTCTCGATGGGGCCGTCGAGCTMGGTCATGTTCGGTTTGAGCTTGGCGAGGTAGAGCACCGGATTGCCCCAGGCCAGCCACGCGGTGCCGTCGCCGTCGATGAAGACGGTGGGGTCGATATCGCTCCAACCGTAGGGGCTGGGCGTCGTGGCATCGGTGACCAGCGCCGAGCCGCGCGCATCCCTGAACGGGCCCAGCGGGTTGTCGGCCACCGCGACGCCGATGGCCTTGCCGGGCTGCGTGTCGTTGTGCTGCACGGTGGCGTAGAAGTAGAAGCGGCCATTGCGTTGCACCACCTGCGCGGCCCAGGCGTCGCCCACCGCCCACTTGAAATCGGTGGGCTTCATATGGGCGCCGTGGGCGGTCCAGTGGCGCAGGTCCTTGGACGAATAGGCCAGCCACTCCTTCATGAGGAAGAAGTCGTCGCCCTTGGCCTCGTCACGGCCCACGTAGAGGTAGACCGTGTCGCCCACGACCAGCGGCGCGGGGTCGGCGGTGAAGCGGTCGCGCAGTACCGGATTGGCGCCGGGCGGCGGTTCGGCGGCCGGCGCCAAACCCCCCGTCAAAGCAAAGCCGGAGCCCGCGAAGATCGAAAGGACGATGAGTCGTTTGCTGCACCCGGACTTGATGTTCATCGGAATCTGATGTTGCGCTAAATCAACGCCGCGATCTTAGTTCGATCGCCGAATGAACTTTGGCAAGGAAAACACCTACTCTTTGCGTCGTCTGTGATGTACGAGGCATGACGTGCCCGCACCTCTCAGGCGATGGCCAACTGCGGCCTCAGGAACGCGGCAACCCGCCGATCTGCTGCATCAGTCCGAGCAGGTCCGGTTGCCCCACTTCGGAAACGATCTTCCCGGTCGAGAGCCGATAGATGTTCTGCGCTTGCACGGCAATCGTCTTGCCGCTGGGAGGCACGCCGAAGAAGGCTCCGCGGTGCGTCCCGCGCATGGTGAATCGCGCCGCGATGACATCGCCTTCGATGACGGTTTCCTCGAGGGCCCACTGAATGTCGGGGAATCCGCCACGCATCATCCCGATGATCTCCAGGTAGCCTCGCGGCCCGTGTACGGGTTCGGCACGCCCCGGAACGTGAAACACGGCGTCCGGAGAAACCAACTCTTCGGCGAGCCGCGGATCCGCAGTGTTGATGAACTCCACGAAGCGAGCCATGAACTGTCGGTTTGTGGTCTGCATCGGTCGCCTCGGACTGGGTGTCGGGATCGGGCCTGGGGCATGGTGGCCGCTCGGTTCCCGCGTTCCCGTATTGTTCGAGTTGTCGGCGTGTTCGACACGATCAAAGTCGGTTGCCAGATGGTGAAAATCGGACAATGGTTCGATGCCACGCGGAACGAGCCCCATCGATATCGAGCAGGTCCAATATCGGCCCTCGGCCGAGAGCGCGCTGGATCTCGAGGTCTTCTCGATGTCGGACCTGAGGCGAAGGGTGTCTCGAGCCCACCTGCAGCGTCACCACCGCTACGACTTTCACATGTTCGTGCACGTCAGACGCGGAACATGCCGCGCAGTGGTGGATTTCAGTCACATCGAGTGTGGCGCCGGATCGCTGGTGACCATTCGGCCCGGACAGGTTCACCGCTTCGGCCCGGGACGCCGCTGGGACGCAAACATCCTGCTGTTTCGACCCGAGCTGCTGCAGGCTTCGCAAGGCGAGGAACACCTTCAGATGCCCGAACTGATCGATGCGCTTCCCGGCCATCTACGCCTCGACCGGTCGACGGGGCGAATCTTGGCCGACACCTTTGCACGGCTGGAGGARGCGTGCGCGCTCGACGCCCGGCAACCGCTGCTGAACTGGCTGCTCCACAGTGAACTGGCAACGCTCGTGACGCGCCTGCACATCTTTCACGCCGCGCAACAGCCGTCCGCCGGAACAGCGTCCGATGCGCCGGAGCGCTTTCGAATTTTCAAACGACTCCTGGACGCGAAGGTGCATCAGTGGCATCACGTTTCGCGCTACGCACATGCCATGGGATGTTCCGAGAGGACGCTCACTCGCATCTGCAGTGCGGTGGCTGGCGTCGGTGCGAAGGCCTTCATCGCCTCGCGCCTGGCGCTGGAAGCCAAGCGCCTGCTCGTGCACACGGAGATGCCGATTTCAGCCATCGCGCAGCGGCTTGGCTTCGACGAGGCGACCAACTTCACTAAGTTCTTTCGCAGCATCGAAGGATGCACGCCAGGCGACTTCCGTCGTCAGTTCGACGTCTCGTCGTAGTCGCATTCAGCGATCCTGGTCTCATCATGCTCGCGTATGCCATTGGTACAGACGTGTCCAGTCGGTGTACCCGTCGACGCGGATCGGACGTTGCATTCGATCTCGCGAACGGGCCGCTGGACTCTTGGCGTTTGAGCCCGAGCTGAGCTATCTGATGTCTGCTTTCTGGCGTGGCGAGTGGCAGCAACGGTCGCTCTCGGTCTTGATGCCTGCGCCGTCGGGCGACCGAAATTGGGGCCGCAAGCGGTCGTCGACCTTGCACCTTGCCCGACGTCAACCTGACTTCTCAGCACGCTTACTGAACGACGCCGGGGTTGCCTCTAGGATGGCCCAGCGCTACGCTACTTAAAGTCGTCAACGCGGAAATATTCTCAATCCGGATCTCCCGCCGCTGGCACTACCTTCAGCGCCGAGGTCCGCTGTGCGCAAATCTCACTACTCCCTGCAGAACCAGATCTTTCTGGCGCTGCTGAAGGGGCGCCGCTGCGCCTGCGGGTTGCGTCAGCGAGAACTCGGGACCAGGCTGGGACGGAACCAGGCCATGGTCAGCAAGGTGGAGAGTGGGGAGCGACGGCTGGACATCATCGAGCTCCGGACCTGGCTCTCGGCCATGGAAGAGGACTTCGTTGCCTTTGTTGCTGAACTTGAGGACCGCTTCAAGGAGGCGGCGACTACGCAAGGCTCCATCTTTCCAATGACCCTTGGAGCCGATGAGAACGGCGAAAGTGCGCAGACCACGAAAAAGAGGCTGCCGCTGAAGTAGATGCCCGAGCCTAACGACGGGCGGCCAAAAGGTCGACAACATCAACCCCCAAGGCCGTCGCAAGCCGTTCCATGTTGTCGATGGATACGTTGCGCTCGCCACGCTCCACCGACCCGATGTACGTTCGGTGCAGACCGCACACTTGAGCCAGGCTCTCTTGGGAAAGACCAAGCTCCAGGCGTCGACCCTTCAGGTTGCATGCAAATCGTGCGCGTGCGGTCTTGTTGCGGGCTGCAGTCTTCTTCATCGACTGAAGCATGTCCGGCCGATGCATATGCGTCTACAGACTTTAAGTAGCGACTGGCGAGAGTTCGAATCGATCTGTCAACGCGGCATACCGGACGTCCGAACCACCGCGGCGCAGTCAATGACGTAGCGTTCCCAGATGCCCAGCGCCTCCTTCATTTCATCGTGAAAGTCGTAGCGGTTGTAGAACTTGTTTTGGACTCCGCCCAAGTCGTGCGACTGAATATGTGCACGGTGCTCCTTTGGAATCTTGAGCTTGCTCATCCGTGTCTCGATCGTGCGGCGAATGTCTCGGTAGGAGAAGGGATGGTTGATCTTCTTGGTCCTCACGAGCCGAGCACTGATATTGCTGACAGCACGAGAGACTCCCTCGGCACTGGTGTGTGACTCCTTGCGGCAGGTGTCACCAAACAGATAAGTCCGGCCGTCCAACGAGCACTCGTTCAACAGTTCAAGGATCTCCCGCTTAGCCAGTGGGAGCAGTGGAAGATAGGACAAGTGGGGGATCTTGCGGTTGCCTTTTCCATCTGCCAGGCGCAGCACTTCATCGTCTTCATTCACGTCGGCGGGTCGCGTTCGCAACAGTTGCGCGCAACGTTGGCCCCCCAGCAAGATGGTCACCCGAACGAAGCGATAGTTCATCGTCCGCGCTTCTACCCCCGTTGTCAGCTCGTTCCAAAAGTGCCCCAACTCCGCGTCGGACAACACTCTGTCGAGGGGGAGGTTTTCATTCCCAAGCCTCAGCGTCGCATTGATGGGGTTGCTCGCAATGCCCAACTTCGACAGCGACTCTGGTGCGTTGGCGGATGTCTTGGCGCGAATCGCATAGCCGAATGCGGCGGATAGAAGACCACGAATACGGTAAGCGTCCGGCGAACCCGTCTTGAATGAGGGGGTCGCAGCGATAACGATCGTGTCCACGTACGAGATAAGTGGACACGATGACAAGCGAGAAGACAGCGACTCGGAAGCGCTACAGCAGGGAGCTCAAGGCGCAGATCAGGGCCGAGTGCGATGCGCCGGGCGCGTCGGTGGCCAAGGTGGCGATGTCGCATGGCATCAATGCCAACATCGTGCA
>NZ_JBFUGE010000052.1:0-21176 GCF_056403075.1 Ideonella sp. P3_A4
TCGACGAACTGCGCGCGAAAGTAGAAGTGCTCTTCCGGCTTCTGCCAGGTGGTCTGCTCGCCGATGTGGCGCGCCAGATCGCGGGCGGGGTCAACGGCCGGGTTCATCACCACCGCCGGGCAGCCGATGCGTTCGGCCACCACGCCGGCGTAAAAGCCGCCTAGCGAGCTGCCCATCACCGCCATCGTGTCGTGCGGCCATTCGGCGATGCCTTCAAACACCATCTGCATCGCTTCGCGCGGCGAAGGCGGCAGCTGCGGGCACCAGAAGTGGATATCAGGCCGGTGATCGGCCAACCAACGGCCGACCATCTGGGCCTTGGTCGACAGCGGCGACGAGCGAAAACCGTGCAGGTACAGGATATGGGTCGGTACGGCACCCATCACGCGTTTCAGCCTTTGGCCGCCAGTGCTGCCAGCAGCTTGCCGTGTACGCCGCCGAAGCCGCCATTGCTCATGCACAGCACGTGGTCACCCGGCTTCGCCGCCTTGACGACGGCCGTGACCAGCGCGTCGATCGTGTCGCAGACCTGCGCTTGTTTACCCATCGGCGCAAGCGCCTCACGCGCGTCCCAACCCAGGTTGCCTTGGTGGCAGAAGCTCAGGTCGGCTTCTTCCAGCGCCCACGGCAACTGGGCCTTCATCGTGCCCAGTTTCATCGTGTTCGAGCGCGGCTCGAACACAGCCAGGATGCGGTCGACACCCACTTTGCGGCGCAGCCCGTTGACGGTGGTGCGCATCGCGGTCGGGTGGTGGGCGAAGTCGTCGTAGACCTTGACACCGCCGGCCTCGCCGCGCAGCTCGAGCCGGCGCCTGACGTTCTCAAACCGGGCCAGCGAAGCGGCGGCCTGCTCGGGCGCCACGCCCAGGTGCTCGGCGGCGGCGATCGCGGCCAGCGCGTTGAGCTGGTTGTGCTCGCCCAGCAGCGGCCATTCGACCCGCGCCAGCTTCATTGAGCCGCGCAGCAGGTCAAAGGATTGCGGCTCACCGCGGGCGCGCCAGGCGCCAGGCTCTTCCTTGCGCGAGCCGAAGCGCTGCACTTCGCTCCAGCAACCACGTTCCAGCACGTGCTGCAGCGCCTCGTCGCGGGCGTTGACAACCAGGCGGCCGCTGGCTGGCACGGTACGCACCAGGTGGTGGAACTGGGTCTCGATCGCGGCCAGGTCCGGGAAGATGTCGGCGTGGTCGTACTCGAGGTTGTTCAGGATCGCGGTGCGCGGCCGGTAGTGGACGAACTTGCTGCGCTTGTCGAAGAACGCGGTGTCGTACTCGTCGGCCTCGATCACGAATGGGGTGCTCGCACCCGCTGCCGCGTCGCCCAGCCGCGCCGAGACGCCGAAGTTGCGCGGCACGCCGCCGACCAGGAAGCCCGGCTCCAGCCCGGCCTGGTCGAGGATCCACGCCAGCATTGCGGTCGTCGTGGTTTTGCCGTGCGTGCCAGCGACGGCCAGCACGTGGCGGCCCTGCAGCACGTTTTCGGCCAGCCATTGCGGGCCGCTGGTGTAGGCCGCGCCGGCGTCGAGCACGGCTTCCATCAGCGGGTTGCCGCGGGTGACGACGTTGCCGATCACGAACACGTCGGGCTTGAGCGCCATCTGGTCGGCGCCGTAGCCTTCGATCAGTTCGATGCCCAGCGCGCGCAGCTGGTCGCTCATCGGCGGATAGACATTAGCGTCGCAGCCAGTGACGCGGTGGCCCGCCTCGCGCGCGAGCGCTGCGAGCCCCCCCATGAAGGTGCCGCAGATGCCCAGGATGTGGATGTGCATGGAAGACGAAATTCTAGGCAGCGCCCCGCACCTGGCGGGCCGCGGGGCGGTCAATAAAGCTTAGGCCGTGCGCAGCGCATCACGCGCCGCCTGCACGGTGGCAGCGATGTCTTCGGCCGTGTGGGCGGCACTGACGAAGCCCGCTTCGTACAGCGCCGGCGCCAGGTAGACGCCGCGGTCGAGCATCGCGTGGAAGAAGCGGTTGAAGCGCTCCTTGTCTGTGGCCATTACTGCGTCGTAGTTCTGCGGCAGTTCGGCGCCGAAGAAGAATCCGAACATGCCGCCTTCGCTGTCGGAGGCAAACGGCACGCCGGCTTCGTCGGCGGCGGTTTGCAGGCCCTGCACCAGCGTGTGCGTCGACGCGGCCAGCACTTCGTAGAAGCCCGGCTTGGCGATTTCGCGCAGCGTGGCCAAGCCGCAGGCAGTGGCCACCGGGTTGCCCGACAGCGTGCCGGCCTGGTAGACCGCACCGAGCGGCGCCAGGTTGTGCATGATCTTGCGGGTGGTGCCAAAGGCCGCCAGCGGCATGCCGCCGCCGATGACCTTGCCGAACACGCTGATGTCGGGCTTGAAGCCGGGCAGGGCCTTGGCGTAGACGCTTTGCGCACTGCCGAGCGCGACGCGGAAGCCCGTCATCACCTCGTCGAACACCAGCAGCGCGCCGTGCTCGTCGCACAGCTCGCGCATGCGCTTGACGAAGGGCACGCTGGCGCGCACGAAGTTCATGTTGCCGGCGATCGGCTCGATCATCACGCAGGCAAGCTCTGCACCGTGGGTGGCGAACGCGGCTTCGAGCTGCTCGATGTCGTTGTAGCGCAGCACCAGGGTGTGCTGCACCACCTCGGGCGGCACGCCGGCGCTGGTCGGGTGGCCGAAGGTGGCCAAACCCGAGCCGGCCTTGACCAACAGCGCGTCGGCGTGGCCGTGGTAGCAACCTTCGAACTTGATCAGCTTGGAGCGGCCGGTTGCGCCGCGCGCCAGGCGGATAGCACTCATCGCCGCTTCGGTGCCCGAGCTGACCAGGCGCACCTGCTCGATGCTCGGCACGTGGCGGATGATCTCCTCGGCCAGCTCGACCTCGCGCTCGGTCGGCGCGCCGAAGCTGAAGCCGTCGCGCGCGGCCTTCAGCACCGCATCGAGCACGGCCGGGTGGCCGTGGCCCAGGATCATCGGGCCCCAGGAGCCGATGTAGTCGATGTACTTCTGGCCCTCGGCGTCCCACATGTAGGCGCCTTCGGCGCGGGCGATGAAGCGCGGCGTGCCGCCGACCGCACGGAAAGCGCGTACCGGAGAGTTGACCCCACCGGGGATGCTGATTTGGGCGCGTTCGAAGAGGGTGGTGTTGCGGGAGACCTGGGAATCAATGGACACGGCGCGAGCCTCCGGGCGGGGTGGTGGGCTCGCTGGGGGACAGGTCGTCGGTGACGTTGCCGCCGTCTTCGGCCGCATCAGGGTTCTCGGCGTCTTCGGGCGGCATGGCCCAGAAGAAGCGGTCGGGGATGATGTTGCCCATGCCGGGGCGGAAACCCGCGTCCAGGCTCTGGTCGAGGAACTGCAGCGACTCGCCGACGGCGGCTTGCAGCTCGCTGCCCACCGCCAGCAGCGAGGCCAATGCGGCGGACAGTGTGTCGCCGGCACCGACGAAGCTGACCTCGAACAGCTCGAACTTTTCACCCGTCAGAGCGCCCTGGGCCGAGGCCAGCACGTTGTCGATGAACTGGCTGGCCGTGCCCTTGGCCGGCAGTATCACGCCGGTCACCAGCACGTAGCGGGTGCCGTGCTCGGCGGCGGCCACGGCCAACTCGCGTGGTGAGGCCGGGCGGTCGGAGTCCCACTCGGGCAGCAGGAAATCGGTCAGCGTCTTGTGGTTGCCCACCAGCACCTCGGTTGCCGGCAGGATCAGCTCGCGGAACGCGTCGAGATAGCTCTGCGATTCGTCGTCCGACAACCAGGCCAGCGCCGGCAGGTACGACACCAGCGGCGCCTCGGCGTAGTCGGACAGGATTTCGGCCACCGCCGACACGTTTTCGGCCGAGCCGAGAAATCCGACCTTGAAGCCGGCCAGGGTCACGTCTTCCAATACGTAACGGGCCTGCTCGACGATCGCATCGCCATCGATCACGTGCTGGTCAAAGATTTCCGCGGTGTCGCGCATCAGAATGCTGGTCACGACGGGCAGGGCGTGCGCGCCCATGGCGGCGATGGTGGCCACGTCGCCACCCAGGCCGCCGGCGCCGCTCGGGTCACTGGCGTTGAAGCTCATCACGCAAGCGGGTGCGGGGGCTTCTTGTTCGGGCTCGGCAGGGCCGGTGCCCGGGTCGCTTTGGGGTGTGGTGGTCATCGGTCAGGAGACTGCTCGCCGGAGTATTGCGACACGTGTTGTGCGCACTTGTGGCGAGAAGTTCAGAAAAGGGTGAGCTTTGTGGCGTATGTGCCGATAAACCCTTGGCTTTTGCCTAGAGCCCGTGGCTACAATCAAAAGCGATTGTAGTGATCTGGCAACGACAAAAGTGAGTGAATACCGAACCTGGATGTGCCTCATCTGCGGATGGATTTTTGACGAGGCCGCCGGGGACGCCGAGCATGGCATTGCGCCGGGTACCCGTTGGGAAGATGTCTCAATGAATTGGACCTGCCCGGAATGTGGTGCGCGCAAGGAAGATTTTGAGATGGTTCAGATCTGACACACTCGCCGTCATCGCAGCCTTGAATTTCCCGCCGCCATTCAGGCGTGCACAACAATCATCGTTTGGGGGCGAATGGTGACCGATAAAACTACGGAACACCCCGCGTCGGCGACCAGGGTTCTGGTCATAGACGACAGCAACACGATCCGCCGCAGCGCGGAGATCTTCCTGCGTCAGGGCGGCTACGAAGTCGTGCTGGCCGAAGATGGTTTCGATGCGCTGGCCAAGGTCAACGACCATGAGCCGACGCTGATCTTCTGCGACATCCTGATGCCGCGCTTGGATGGTTACCAGACCTGCGCCATCATCAAGCGCAACCCCCGTTTTGCCAACGTGCCGGTGGTCATGCTGTCGTCGAAGGATGGTGTGTTTGACAAGGCGCGTGGCCGCATGGTCGGTTCGGACGACTACCTCACCAAGCCCTTCACCAAGGAACAACTGTTGCGCGTGGTCGCGCATTTCCGCTCGATCGCCGCCTAAGGCGTGCATCGAGCACTGCACCACCCGGGCCTCGTGATCCCGGGGCTTGCCGGAGTTACCCACCATGCCCATCCAGAACATCCTCCTCGTTGACGACTCCAAGACCGAACTGCACCTGCTGTCGGACATCCTGACGCAGAAGGGCTACACCGTGCGCACCGCCGAGAACGGCGAAGAAGCCATGCGCCGCCTGGCCGAGGCCAAGCCCGACCTGATCCTGATGGACGTGGTGATGCCCGGCACCAACGGCTTCCAGCTGACCCGTGCCATCACCCGTGACCCGCGTTTCGCCGGCGTGCCGGTGATCATGTGCACCAGCAAGAACCAGGAAACCGACCGTGTCTGGGGCATGCGCCAAGGCGCGCGCGACTATGTCGTCAAGCCGGTCGACGCGAACGACCTGCTGGCCAAGATCCAAGCCCTGGGCTGACGCCCGCTCCACACCCACTGCAGCACATTCACGATGCCCAGCAAGGACGCTCTCCGGGAACTTCAATTGCGGCTGGCCAACCGGCTCCAGGCCGCCCGCGAACGCCCCCGCGAGTCCGGCTGGCTGGCTGTCGAATGCGCCCAGCTTGGCCTGCTGCTGCCGTTGGCGCAGGCTGGTGAGATCCATGCCGCACGCCAGGTGGCACCGGTGCCGCACGCCAAGCCCTGGATGGTCGGCGTGGCCAACCTGCGTGGCCAGCTGAACGCGGTGGTCGACCTGGGCCAGTTCTTGCATTTGCGCAACTCGGCCACGCCCACTGCCCCGCGCACTGGCGCCCAGTTGGTGATGCTGAACCCGTCGCTGCGGGTCAACGCCGCGATCATGGTGGATCGCCTGGCGGGCCTGCGCGACTCTGAACAGCTCGAGCGCTTGGCGCCGGTCAGTGAACCCCGGCCCGGGTTTGCCGGCCCCTCCTGGCGCGATCCGCAAGGGCGGGTCTGGCAGGAGCTGGACTTGGCGGCCTTGGCGCAAGACCCCCAGTTTCTGGACGTGGCCGCGTGACGCGCCACGGTTTGCCCGAAAGTCGACGCCGCGTGTCGTTCGCGGTCTGTGAGAGGAAACAATGAGTCAGCACGACACCCTGAAGAGCTCCGCCGGCAAGCCTGCGGATTCGCATGGCGCCGCCCCGTCGGGCGACCATGAAGTTGATCTGCTGCTCAGCGAGATCGATCAGCGCCTGGCGAAGGCCCCCTCGGACGGCGCCGCCGCGCGTAGCGACGCTGGCCCGTCCACCCATGCCCACGCCGATGCCGGCCCCGACACCGACTTTGGCGATGCTGCCGATGGCGCCCACCAGACGGCGCTGGGCGAAGCGCTCGCTGCCGTGGCGCCGGCGGGTGCTGCCGCTGCGGCTGCGGCCGAAGCTCAGATGTCCTCGGGCGACGAGCCGTCGGCGCTGCCGATCATTGGCAAGCAATCAACGGCGCAGCAGCAGCGCGTGCTGCTCGGCCTGATCGTTGGCGGTGCGGTGGCCTTCGTGCTGACCGGCGCGCTTGCCCTGAACGCAGCGACCAAGCAAGCGGGTCAGCTGGCCGCCACCGGCCAGGCGCTGATGCAGTCGCAACGCTTGGCCAAATCGGTGTCGCAGGCGCTGATCGGCAGCCCCGCGGCCTTCCCGGAAATGAAGGAAAGCGGCGAGGTGCTGGCCCGCAGTCTGCGTGGCCTGAACACCGGCAATGAGCAGGTGGCGGTCGCCCCTGCGTCCGTGCAAGAAAGCCTGACGCCGCTGATGCCGCTGCTGGACCGCGCAGAAAAGAACGGCAGCGTGGTGCTGGCCCAGCAAAAGACGCTGACCCAGGTCGGCCAGGCGCTGCGCCTGATCAACCGCCAGTCGTCGGACCTGCTGGAGATCGCCGAGACGGTGAACTCGCTGAAGCTGCAAAGCGGCGCCTCGGCGTCAGAGCTGTCGGCGGTGGGCCAGTTGGTGATGCTGACGCAGCGTATCGGCAAGAGCGCGAACGAATTCCTGACGCTCGAAGGCGTGAGCCCCGAGGCGGTGTTCTTGCTCGGCAAGGACTTGAACTCCTTCCGCGAAATCGCTGACGGCCTGCTGAAGGGCAACGCTGAACTGCGTCTGCCTGGCACCAAGGACCCGCAGGCCAAGGAACGACTGGAACAGCTGATCACCCAGTACGAACAGACCCGCACACAGGCCAGCGCCATTCTGGGCAACCTGCAGGGCCTGGTGTCGGCGCGTGAAGCGCAGGCCGCGATCGTGGGCGACTCGGAACCGCTGCGTAAGGGCCTGGAAGCCGTGCAGGCCGGCCTGGAAAGCCAGAGTGGCCTGAGTGCCTTGCACATCACCGTGTTGCTGCTGTCTGGCGTGGCGATTGCGCTGGGCGGTCTCGGCTTGCTGCGCTTGTATGTGCGCAACCAGGCCTTGCGTGCCCAACAGGCGGAAGAGCACGAACGCGAAGCCAAGCGCGTCAACGACGCCAACCAGGCGGCCATTCTGCGGTTGATGAACGAACTGCAGACGGTGGCTGAAGGCGATTTGACGCAGCAAGCAACCGTGACCGAGGACATCACCGGCGCCATCGCCGACTCGGTGAACTACACCGTGGAAGAGCTGCGTAACCTGGTGGCCCAGGTGCAGGGCACGGCAGCTCGGGTGACGCATACCACGCAGCAGGTGGAGTCGACCTCGACCGAGCTGCTGGCCGCGTCGACCGAACAGCTGCGCGAGATCCGCGAAACCGGCGAATCGGTGCTGCAGATGGCGACCCGGATTAACCAGGTGTCCGCCCAGGCCCAGCAGTCGGCCGAGGTGGCCAAGCAGTCGCTGACGGTGACCTCGAACGGCCGCCAGGCGGTGCAGGACTCGATCGGCGGTATGAATGCGATCCGCGAGCAGATCCAGGAAACCTCCAAGCGGATCAAGCGGCTGGGCGAATCGTCCCAGGAGATCGGCGAAATCACCGAACTGATCTCGGACATTACCGAACAGACCAACRTGCTSGCGCTGAACGCCGCCATCCAGGCGGCCTCAGCCGGTGAAGCCGGCCGAGGCTTCTCGGTGGTGGCGGAAGAAGTGCAGCGGCTGGCCGAACGCTCGGCCGACGCGACGCGCCAGATTGCCGCGCTGGTGAAGACCATTCAGACCGACACGCAGGATGCCGTGGCCGCTATGGAGCAGTCGACCCAGGGCGTGGTGCAGGGTGCGCGACTGTCTGATGCGGCCGGTACTGCGCTGGTCGACATCGACCGCGTGACGCGCGAACTGTCTTCGCTGATTGAAGCGATTTCGGACGAAGCCAGGCGCGAAGCCGATTCCGCCAACTTGGTGGCCRCCAACATCCAGCACATTTTCGCGGTGACGGAACAAGCCGGTGACGGCACCCGCTCGACCGCGCACATGGTGCACGAACTGTCGCGTACCGCCGATGAACTGCGTCAATCAGTGGATCGGTTCAAGATCGCTTGACGTGTTGTCGACATTCCACTCGCTGTGCTCCCGCCTTGTGAGGGAGCACTTGGCCGCCCCAGGGCGGCCTTGCGGCATTTAACGCCGCCTGCCGATCGACCTATTCAGCGAACGCCATGCCCTCTGACCGCGATCAAACCTTGCCTGGCGACCTGAGCGCCCTGGCGTGGGTGCAGGAAGAACTGCGCCGGACGTTGGACCAGGCCCACAAATCGTTGCGGCGTCACTTGCGCGAGCTCGAGCAGCGCACTGGCGCCGAGCCCGAGGCCGAAACCCCGCCCACAGCGCTGCTGCAAGCCCGCACCCTGATGCACCAGGGTGTCGGCGCCCTCGAAATGATCGGGCTGCCGGCCGCGGCACGCTGCCTGAATGCCAGCGAGCAGGCGGTCAGCCGCTTGGTCGACCGCACCGTGCCGCTGGACAACGCAGCGATCGAGGTGATCGAACACGCCTCGTTCGCGCTGCTGGACTTCTTGCGCCGTGAGCTGGCAGGCCAACCGCTGTCGGCGCTGACCCTGTTCCCGCAGTACAAGGCCGTGCTGGCCATGGCCAAGGTGGACCGCATCCACCCGGCAGACCTGTGGGAAGCCGAAGACCGCAGCGAGCCGGTGCCCAGCTGGGACTCCGGCTTCGCGCCGCTCGAGCCCGACCAGGAAGTGCACGCCGCCATCGAGTCGGCGATGCTGAAGGCGCTGCGCAGTGGCGACAACGCCTCGCTGCACCGCATGAGCGACCTGTTCGCTGGGCTGTCGTCCAACGCGCAAGGCCGCGCCGGCACCTTGTGGCAACTGGCCTCGGCGTTCTACGAAGCCCAGGCCGTCGGCGCCTTGAAGGCCGACCTGTACACCAAGCGGCTGGTCTCGCGCCTGCTGGCGCAGCTGCGCGCCGTGGAGCGTGGCGCCACCGACGGCCCTGGCCGCCTGTTGCGTGATCTGCGCTTTTTCTGCGCCCAGGCACGTGTGGTGAATGCCAACGTCGCGCCGCGGCTGGCCCAGGTCCGCCGCTCGATGGCGCTGGGCAAAGCCGAGCCGGTCAACTACGACGTCAGCCCGCTGGGCCGCTTCGACCCGGCGATCATTCCGTTGGCACGCAAGCGCGTGTCGGCGCTGAAGGAAACCTGGTCGGCTCTGGTCTCCGGCGATACGGCGCTCGGCGCTGCGGTGCCCGAGCAGGCCACGCTGGTCGCCGAGTCGGTGCGCCAGATCTACCCGCAAGGCGAAGAACTCTCCAGCGCGCTGATGAACGCCACACAGCGTGGCCACACCCCGTCGCCGGCGCTGGCGATGGAGGTCGCGACCGCCTTGCTGTGCGTCGACGCGTCGCTGGACGACATCGACCTGGACCGGCCCGAAATGCAGGATCGCGTGCACCGCCTGGCGCAGCGCCTGGTGACCGTGACAGCCGGCGGCGAGCAGCCGCCGGTGGAGCCGTGGATGGAGGTGCTGTACCGCGAGGTGTCGGACCGCCAGACCATGGGCAGCGTGGTGGCGGAGTTGCGCGCCTCGCTGGCCGAAATCGAGCAGCAGCTGGACCGCTTCAGCCGCCAGCCCGACGACAAGGAACTGCTCAAGAGCGTGCCGGGCGAACTCGGTGCCATGCGCGGCGTGCTGTCGGTGCTGGGCCTGGACCAGGCCTCGCACGCCGTGCAGCGCATGCGCGACGACGTCGACGCGATGATGCTGTCCAGCGACAGCGCCGAAGACATGGCCGGCCGCTTGGCCGACAACGTCGGCGGTCTGTCGTTCATGATCGACATGCTGGGTGTGCAGCCGCAGCTGGCCAAGGCCCTGTTCCGTTTCAATGCCGAGACGGGCCGCTTCGCCGCGGTGATGGGCCACACCCGCGTGGCGCAGACGGCAGGTCCGGCGGCTGAAGCCGGTCTGATCGAACAAGCGCAGTCGCTGGTCGAATCGGCCACGGCCCACAGCATGTCCGATGACGACCTGTCGCGCACGCTGGACAACCTGTCGCACCAGGCCGTTGCCGCCGATGCGCCGCAACTGGCCGTGCGCGCCGCCCAGGCGCGTGACGCCCTGGCCAGCGCCGCCAGCGACGCCGAGCGCGATGCCGCGCGCGCCGACATCGCCCAGTCGATGGGCGATTTCGTCGCCAAGCAGGATCTGCCGCCGCCGCCCGAGTCGCCGCGCAGCCGGCCGATGCCGTTGGACGAAGAGCCCGACGACATGCGCGAAATCTTCTTCGAAGAAGCGCGCGAAGTCGTCGAAGGCGGCGAGGCCGCACTGGCCCAGTTGGCCGAGCAGCCGCAGGACCTGGAAGCGCTGACCGTGTTGCGCCGCGCTTTCCACACCCTCAAGGGCAGTTCGCGCATGGTGGGCCTGCGCGAGTACGGCGACGCCGCCTGGGCTTGCGAGCAGCTGTTCAACGCGCGCTTGGCCGAAGCCGTGGTCGAAGCCGACCCGGCATTGCGAGACTTCAGTTCGCGTGCGTTGACCCTGCTGTCGCAGTGGGTCGAGGCGTTGTCGGGCCGCGGCACCATCCCCGATGGTCGCGCGCTGGCCAAGGAAGCCGAAGCGCTGCGCCTGCGGCAGGACGTGGCGGCACCTGCGCCCGCACCTGCTGTAGCGCCGCCGGTTGAGGCCGCGCCGCCGCTGATCGATCTGTCGTCGCTGGACGAAGTGCCGTTTGCAGAACTGATGGCCGAGCCGTCGATGGCGTCGCCGTTCATCACGGCCGACACGCTGCCCGAGCTGCCGTCGCTCGACCTGCCCGATCTGCCGGACGTGCAAGAGCTGTCCGACGCGGACTTGGTGCTGCCGGAGATCAATGAACTTGCGGCGGAGGCGACGCTGCCTCTCGACGCCGAGCCCACCACGCTGCGTCTGCCGGCCGAACCGGCCACCGCACCCGCGCCTGTCGCGCGGCGGGTACCGGCACGCGAACCCGGTGCCGAGTGGGCCTCGACCGCGGAAATGTCGCTCGGTGATCTGCTGGGCGAATCGCTGGGCCAAGCGCCCAGTGAAGCCGCCAGCGACGAGCTGGAATCGGTCGACCTGGAGCTGGACTTCGAGCTGCCGATCGATGAGACGCCGGTTGTCGAAGCGGCTGCTATTGAGTCGGTCGAGCCTGCCGATGAGATCGGTGCAAGCGCCCTGACCAGCGAAGAGCCGGCTGACGTGGCACCTCTGCCCGAGACGGTGCTCGACGACACCGCTGGCGCAGCCGCGGCCGAGGAAGCGCCCGAAGACGATTCCGAACGCTACAAGGTGGTCGGCCCGCTGCGCATCCAGATCGCGCTGTTCAACATCTTCCTCAACGAGGCCGACGAGCAGTCGCGCCGCCTGGGCGTCGAGGTCGCCGAATGGCAGCACGAGCTGGACCGCCCCGTCAGCGAAGCCGCGGTGGCGCTGGCCCATTCGCTGGCTGGCAACTCGGCTGCCGTGGGCTACAGCGACCTCTCGAACCTGGCGCGCCGGCTCGAGCATGGCCTGGAGCGCTCGGTTTCGCGCGGTTCGGGTCAGCCGGAAGAAGCCCAGCTGTTTGCGGACGTGGGCGACGAAATCCGCCGCCTGTTGCACCAGTTCGCCGCCGGCTTCCTGAAGCCCGTGGCGACCGAACTGCTGACCCGCCTGGACGCGCACGAAGCCCGCGAAGCGCAAGAAGCGCTGGCGGCCGGCCGCTCCAGCCTGGCCCCGCTGGACGGCCCGGTGTCGGCGGTCATGAATTTCGGCCCGGTGCCTTCGGAACCGGTGCCTTTGGAAACGCCAGCGCCCGCGCCGGTGTTCGAGCAAGCGCCGCCGCCGGCTTTGCCGGAAGTCGCTGAACCGACACTGGCGGAAGAAGCCGTGGCCGAAGCCGCACCTTGGGCGCCGCCAGCGGCTGTTCCTGCGCCCGCGCCGGCACCCGTGCCGGCCGCGGCCGTCGAGGAAGAGGAAGAAGAAGCCGGCCCGGTGACGATGCAGGCGCCGCTGGGTGCCGTGCGCTTCACCTCGCTGAGCGACGAAGTGGCGCCGAGTGACGTCGACGAGCCGGTGCATGTCTCGGTCTCCCGCGAAGGCCTGTGGGGCGATTTCAGCGAAGACCTGGACACCGAAGACGCGATCGACGAAGAGCTGATCCCGATCTTCATCGACGAAGGCCGCGAACTGCTGCCCGCGCTCGCACAAGCCGTGCGCCAGTGGGAATCGGATCCGCAAGCCAGCGACTCGGCAACCGCCGCGATGCGGGTGTTGCATACGCTCAAGGGCAGTTCACGCCTGGCGGGTGCGATGCGACTGGGCGAAATCGCCCACCGCCTGGAAACCGCGATCGGCCAGGTGACGGCGCAGGGCTCGCAGGACGCAGCGGTGCTGTCGCATCTGCACAGCGGCGTCGACGCCTTGGCCGAAGAGTTCCAGCGCCTGTTGGGCGGTGGGGCGCCAGTCGAGAAGGTCAAGCCCGCACCGGCCGTGGCCACGCCGCCCGTGTCGGCACCGGTGGCAGCGCCACTGCCGAACGTCGATGTCGGCATGGCGCCTGTGTCTTTGCCAGCCACGACGCCAGCCAAACCTGAGCCCGTTTCGACCGGTGCAACTCCGGCAACGGCCGCGTCGATCGACTGGAGCCGCTTCGCGTTGCATGCCGCGACCGCACAGGGCGCTGCTGCTGGTGCCGAAATCGGCGGTGGTGTGGTGCGCGTACGCGCACCGCTGCTCGAACGCTTGGTCAGCCATGCCGGCGAAGTCGGTATTGCGCGGGCCCGTATCGAGTCCGACATGGGCCAGCTGCAGGGCGCGCTGAAGGAACTGACGGACAACTTGGACCGTCTGCGCCGCCAACTGCGCGACCTGGAACTGCAGGCCGAGACGCAGATGGCCTCGCGCCTGGAAGCGGCGCGCCATTCGCAGCAGGCTTTCGACCCGCTCGAAATGGACCGCTTCACCCGCGTGCAGGAACTGACGCGGATGCTGGCCGAGTCGGTCGGCGACGTGGGCACCGTGCAGCGCGGCATCCAGCTGACGCTGCAGAGCACGGAAGACCAGTTGGCCTTCCAGGCCCGGTTGACGCGCGACCTGCAAGACGATCTGCTGCGGGCCCGTATGGTCGAGTTCGACACCTTGTCGGACCGGCTGTACCGCGTGGTGCGCCAGGCGTCCAAGGAATCGGGCAAGCAGGTGCGCCTGAACCTCGTGGGCGGTGCGATCGAACTTGACCGCAGCGTGCTGGACCGCATGGCGCCGGCGTTCGAACACCTGCTGCGCAACGCGGTGGCCCACGGCATCGAATCGCCGGCCGTCCGCGAAGCAACCGGCAAGGATCCGCACGGCAACATCGAAGTCAGCCTGCACCAGGCTGGCAACGAAGTGCGCATCGAAGTGCGCGACGACGGTGCTGGCCTGAACCTGGCCCGCATCGCTGAGCGCGCGCGCCGCCTGGGCTTGCTGAAAGAAGATGCCAAGCCCACCGAGGGCGAACTGGCCGGCCTGATCTTCACGCCGGGCTTCTCGACCGCTGACCAGATCACCGAACTGGCCGGCCGAGGCGTCGGCATGGACGTGGTGCGGTCTGAAGTCACCTCGCTGGGCGGTCGCATCGAGACTGCCAGCGCGACGGGCCGTGGCACGGCGTTCCAGCTGGTACTGCCGCTGACCACCGCCGTCACCCAGGTGGTGGCGCTGGCTTGCGGCGAGCTGCACATGGCGGTGCCCGCCACGCTGGTTGAAACCGTGCGTCGGGTGYCGGTGGCTGAAGTCGAGGCCGCTTATCAAAGTGGCGTGCTGCGCCATGGCGATACCGAAGTGCCGTTCTTCTGGCTCGGCAGCCTGCTGCAGCATGGCCTGCGCGGCGCGGCCGAAGGCAAGACCACCCACGTGGTGATTGCACGCAGTGCGCAGCAGCGCGTGGCGCTGCACGTCAGCCAGGTGCTGGGCAACCAGGAAGTGGTCGTCAAGAACCTGGGCCCGCAGCTGGGCCGTCTGCCTGGCCTGGCCGGGATGTCGCTGCTGGCCAACGGCGAGACGGTGCTGATCTACAACCCGGTGGCCCTGGCCACGATCTACGGCGACGACGCTCGCCAGCGCCTGGTGAATTGGCTGCACGCGCCGGTACTGCCGGTGATGGATCAGCTGGTCGAGCCTTCGCTGGAAGAGACGCTGGCGGTGGTGTCGCCGATGGTCGAAGGCGCGATCCCGCGCATCGAGAACCGCGCCCCGCTGGTGATGGTGGTCGACGATTCGCTGACCGTGCGCCGCGTGACGCAGCGCCTGCTGCTGCGCGAAGGGTATCGGGTGGTGCTGGCCCGCGACGGGCTGGATGCGCTGGAGCAACTGGCCGACGAACGCCCGGCCGTGATGCTGAGCGACATCGAGATGCCGCGCATGGACGGCTTCGACCTGGTGCGCAACGTGCGTAACGATGCCCGCCTGCAGGACCTGCCGGTGATCATGATCACCTCGCGCATCGCCCAGAAGCACCGGGAACACGCGCAAGAATTGGGGGTCGACCATTACCTGGGCAAGCCGTACGATGAAGAGGCTTTGCTGGCCCTGGTACGCTCTTATGTGCAACCCGTGGTGCCGGCGTAAAGGGACCGCGGCGGCCCCATTGATCAGGATGCATGGCCCAAATCGTTGACCAACTGGCCGAACTGACCGGCCTGCGCGACCGCGACACGCTGGACGTCAGTCTGGTGACGTCGATCCGCGACCTGCTGCATCCGTGCAGCGTCGCGGTCCACCGCGTGGTTGGCGATATTGGCGACGAGCGTTGGTTGACCCGCGCCCATCTGGGGGCGGACGATGTGGCAGCCCGGGCCGATTCCTCTTGGGCTGACCCGCGTGCCCTGCCTCTGTTGGCCGATCGGCCGGACCGCTTGCAATGCCTGCAAGCCGCCGCAGAAATCGAGCTGAACGGCGCCAAGGAAACCACCTTGCTGCTGCCACTGGCCTCGGATTCCGGCGTGATCGGCGTGGTCGAACTGATCACCGAGAAGCCGCTGACCGATGACTTCAAGCGCCTGCTGGTTGGTGTGCTCCGCATCTACCGCAACGTGCAAGGCCTGCTCGATTACAGCGAGCGCGATACCTTGACGGGCCTGCTGAACCGCAAAAGCTTTGACGAGACCTTTTACAAGGTCTCTGCCGTGCCGACGCCCGCACCCACCGACCAACCCGGCGATCGGCGCCACACGGCGGCCGGCAGCTACTGGCTCGGCGTGGTCGACATCGATCACTTCAAGCATGTCAACGACGGCTTTGGCCATCTGATCGGCGACGAAGTGCTGCTGCTGCTGTCGCGGGTGATGCGCAGCTGCTTCCGTTTCTATGACCAGCTCTACCGTTTCGGCGGTGAAGAGTTCGTCGTGCTGCTGCGTTGCACCAGCGAGGAAGACGCGCTCGCCGCGCTCGAGCGCTTCCGTGAAGCGGTGCGCGGCTATGTGTTCCCGCAGGTCAAGCAGATCACCGTGAGCGTCGGTTTCACCGACGTGCGCAACGGTGACTCGCCCAACGCCGCCGTTGAGCGCGCCGACCGCGCCGTCTACTTCGCGAAGAACCATGGCCGCGACCAAGTGCGCTGCCATGCTGCCCTGGTGCGTGAAGGCCAGTTGGAAGATGACAAGAAAGCCGGCGACATTGACCTATTCTGAGTCTGGCGTCGCCTGGCGCTCCACCATGAAACGTTTGTTGTCCGATCCGCCGCCGCGCCGTCGCGGCTGGAGAAGCTGGATCGCCGCCTTGTTGGGCGGCGCTGGGGCGGCCCAAGCAGCCCCCGAAACGCCGGTGGCACCGACACCACCACCGGCTACGCGCGCACCGGCCAGTGCCGCCTCGGCCCCGGCCCCGGTGGTGGCGGCCAGCGCTTCAGCTCCTGTTCCCGCGGCTGCACCAGCTGCTGCGTCGGCGCTCAGCCGCGCATCGGTGGTGATCTACAAGACCACGCCGGACGCCAAGCTCAAGCTGCACTTTGCACGGCCCGAGCCCGATCGGTTTCCGGGCCTGCGGCCCTGCGTCGTGTTCTTCCATGGTGGGGCCTGGCGCAGCGGCGATCCCAAGCAATTCATGGCCTATGCCCAGAAGCTGGCCGAGGTCGGTGTGATCGGCATCAGCGCGCAATACCGCCTGATGCGCGACGGCGACGACCTTCCATTGCACGCGGTGCAGGACGCCCGCTCGGTGATGCGCTACCTGCGCGCCAAGGCCGCCCAACTTGGTTGCGATGTGCAGCGCATCGGCGCCGGTGGTGGCTCCAGTGGTGCGCACTTGGCCGCCATGGCCGCGGTGGGCAACGCGCCGCCCGTGGCCGGCAAGCCGGCGGTTGCGAGCGTGCTCGACGATCCGACCGACGACCTGAGCATCAGCCCGCGCCCGCAGGCGTTGTTCCTGATGAACCCGCCGTTGAATCTGGAGCGCTACGATCGCCCGGTGCCCGTCGAGCAGCGGCGCCAGCTGTCGCCCACGGTGTTGATGGACGCCACGCTGCCGCCGACGTGGATCTTCCATGGCACGGCGGACAAGGTGGTGCCGTTCTCGCAGGTCACCGAGTTCCGCGACCGCGCGCGCTCTGTCGGGGGCGGCGAGGTCACGTTGCAGGCATTCCCCGGCCGCAACCACGGCTTCTTCAATGCCAAGCGCGGCGATGGCGGCGATTTCGACGCCACCGTCACYGGCATCGTGAACGGCCTGAAGAAACTCGGCTGGATCGACGCGAAGCCCTGAGCCAGGGCGTCAAGCCCGGCGCGCGACGGCAAAGCGCTGCAGCGTCAGCTGCCGTGCAATGTCATGGTCGACGATGGGCTCAGGGTAGTCGCGTCCGATCACCAGCTCCGCTGCCTGCAGCTCCAACGGCTTGGCCTTCCACGGCGCGTGGACAGCCGGCGCGTCCAGCCCGGCCAGCATCGGCAGGTAGCGCTTGATGAAGCGGCCTTCGGGGTCGAATTTTTCGCTCTGTGACAACGGGTTGAAGATGCGGAAGTAGGGCTGCGCATCGCAGCCGGTCGACGCGGCCCACTGCCAACCGCCGTTGTTGGCGGCCAGGTCGAAGTCATTCAGCCACTGCGCGAACCAGGCCTCTCCGCGGCGCCAGTCCAGCCCCAGATCCTTGACCAGAAAGCTCGCGCTGACCATGCGCAGCCGGTTGTGCATGTAGCCGGTCTGGCGCAGTTGAAGCATCGCTGCATCGACCAGCGGATAGCCGGTGCGGCCTTCGCACCACACGGCAAACAGCGCGTCGGCGTGTTTGCCGCGCTCCCACTTGATCGCGTCGTACTCGGGTTTGAAGGCGTGGCCGACAACACGGGGGTGGTGGTGCAGGACCTGGTGGTAGAAGTCGCGCCAGATCAACTCGGACAGCCACACCTCGGCACCCTGCGAACCCGCCTGCACGCGCTGCCAGGCCTCGCGCGCCAGCCGCCGGATCGAGACCGTGCCGAAACGCAGGTGAACGCCCAGGTAGCTGGGGCCCTTGACTGCCGGAAATTCGCGCGCCCGGCCGTAGTCGTCGATCCGCGCCAGGAAATCGTCCAGCAACTCGTCGGCACCGGTGCTGCCGCTGGGCAGGCGCAGCGTGTGCAGGTCGGTGGTTTCGAAGCCGATATCGGCCAGGCTCGGCACGCCGGGCTTGCCGGCTGCATCGGGCCAAGGCGCCAGGCGGGCCGCATGTCGGGCGACCGGGTAGGCGCGCAGATAGAAATCGTCGACCTTCTTCAGCCAGGCGTTCTTGTAGGGCGTGAACACGCTGTACGGCGTCCCGGTGGCCGTCATCACCTCATTGCGTTCGAAGATGACGTGGTCCTTGACCGTATAGAACGAGTGTCCGGCCTCCACCAGCCGGCCGCGCACAGCGGCGTCGCGCGCCAGTGCTGCCGGCTCGTCGTCGTGGGCCGCATAGACGGCCTGCACTCGCAGCGTGTCAGCCAGGCGCGCCAACTCGTCGACCGCGTGCCCATGGCGCACGATCAAGCCAACATCCGCCACGCCGTGTGACTGACCCAGAGCGCGCAGCTGCGCGTCCAGATCGACTAGGCTGTCGCGGATGAACTCGACCCGTCGGTCGGCTCGCGGCAGCGGCGTCAGGATGTCGGTGTCGAAGACAAACGCGGCGAACACCTGGCGTGCCCCGCGACAGGCGGCGTAAAGGGCCGCGTGGTCGTCGGCGCGCAGGTCGCGGCGGAACCAGACCAGCGCACGGTCCAGCACAGGGGGCGTTGGTGTCATCGCCGCCAGTGTCGCCGCATTGCCCGCCACCCTGCTGTCGCCCGGGGTGAATGGTGGGGGGAGCGTCGCCAGGGGGGCTGAAATAGAATGCCCGCATGGCGTCGGACGGCATCAACCTCACCAACCAGTTCCTGATCGCCATGCCCGGCATGGCCGACGACACTTTCTCGGGCGCCGTGGTCTACCTGTGCGAGCACAGCGAAAAGGGTGCGCTCGGTCTGGTGATCAACAAGCCGATCGACATCACGCTGGCCAACCTGTTCGAAAAGGTCGACCTCAGCCTCGAAGGCAACGACCTGGCGGAGCAGCCGGTCTACTTCGGCGGCCCGGTGCAAACCGAACGCGGCTTCGTGTTGCACGAACCCCAAGGCGACGACGCACAAGGCTTCAGCTCGACGCTGCAGGTGCCTGGCGGGCTGGAAATGACCACCAGCAAGGACGTGCTCGAAGCCATGTCGCACGGCCAGGGCCCGAAGCGGGTGCTGGTGACGCTGGGCTACAGCGGGTGGTCGGCTGGCCAGCTCGAAGACGAGATCGGCCGCAACGGCTGGCTGACCGTCGATGCGGAGCCCGGGATCATCTTCGACACGCCGGTGGCCGAGCGCTACGACCGCGCGCTGGCGCTGCTGGGCATCGACCCGCGCATGTTGTCGCAAGAGGCGGGGCACGCTTGAGCGTTGCTCGCGCGGCCGAACAATCCTTCCTCGCGTTTGATTTTGGTGTCAGGCGCGTGGGGGTGGCGACTGGTTCAGTCGTGTTGCGGCAAGCACAGCCCTTGAAGAGCATTGCGGCGGAGGGCGATGCCCGTTTCGCCGCCATCGCGGCGCTGATTGCCGAGTGGCAGCCCGATGCCTTGGTCGTCGGCGTGCCTTTCCATCCCGACGGCGCCGAACACGACAATACCCACCGCGCGCGGCGCTTCGCTCGCCAACTGCACGGCCGCTTCCGGTTGCCGGTGCACGAGGTCGACGAGCGCTACACGACCACCGAGGCACGCGCCGCCGGCGCGGCCGATCTGGACGCAGCCTCGGCGGCACTGATCCTTGACCAATTCTTTCGTGGGATCCCTTCACCATGACGACCTTGCTGCTTGATGCCGAGGCGCTGTACGCCGAGCTGCGCGAAGGTGTGCGCAGCCTGCTGAAACCGGAGACCTCGCTGGTCGGCATCTGGTCCGGCGGTGCCTGGCTGGCCGAGCGCCTGCAGGCCGACCTTGGCTTGGCCGGTGCGCACGGCGTGATCTCCAGCACCTTGCACCGCGACGACTTCGGCGAACGCGGCCTGGCCTCGGGCACCGATGCGACGCATCTGCCGTTCGAGATCGACGGCCGCCACATCTTGCTGATTGACGACGTGCTCTACACCGGTCGGACGATCCGTGCGGTGATCAACGAGCTGTTCGACTTCGGCCGCCCGGCCAGCGTCGAACTCGCCGTGCTGGTCGATCGTGGGGGTCGCCAACTTCCCGTCGCCGCGGCCTACGCCGCTGCCCGCGTCGCATTACCGCCCGCGCAGCGCCTGTCGCTGGCCCGGTTGGACGGTGGCCGTTTCACTTTCTCAGTCAAGGACGATCGCTGATATGCAACCCCCGCGCGCACTTTGTTCGYTGCCCCCCGAGGGGGACGTCAGTACCTTCGGAACGGCCGGGCGGTACTGACATGCTGTCGCGCCGCAACCCCCAGCTGAACAGCCATGGCGAGCTGATCCACCTGCTGTCGATCGAAGGTCTGCCGAGGGCCGTGTTGACGCACATCCTCGACACCGCGGGCACCTTCCTGTCGGTCAATGACCGCGAGGTGAAGAAGGTGCCGCTGCTGCGCGGCAAGAGCGTGTTCAACCTGTTCTTCGAGAACTCGACACGCACGCGCACGACCTTCGAGATCGCGGCCAAGCGCTTGAGCGCCGACGTGATCAACCTCGACATCGCCAAGTCCAGCGCGTCCAAAGGCGAGAGCCTGCTCGACACGATCTCCAACCTGTCGGCGATGCATGCCGACATGTTCGTCGTGCGGCACAGCGAGTCGGGCGCACCGTACCTGATCGCCCAGCATTGCGCGCCGCACGTGCACGTGGTGAATGCCGGCGATGGCCGCCACGCGCACCCGACGCAAGGCTTGCTGGACATGTACACGATCCGGCATTTCAAGAAGGATTTCTCCAACCTGACGGTCGCGATCGTTGGCGACATCGTGCACTCGCGCGTCGCGCGCTCGGACATCCACGCGCTGACGACGCTGGGCGTGCCCGAGATTCGCGCGGTGGGCCCGAAGACGCTGGTGCCGGGCGACCTCGCGCAGATGGGCGTGCGGGTCTGCCACGACATGGCCGAAGGCATCCGCGGCGCCGACGTCATCATCATGCTGCGGCTGCAGAACGAGCGCATGAGCGGCGCGATGCTGCCCAGTGCCGGCGAGTTCTTCAAGAACTACGGCCTGACCGACGAGAAGCTCGCGCTGGCCAAGCCTGACGCGATCGTGATGCACCCGGGACCGATCAACCGCGGCGTCGAGATCGATTCGTCGRTGGCCGACGGCACCCACAGCGTGATCCTGCCGCAGGTGACCTTCGGCATCGCGGTGCGTATGGCGGTCATGTCGATCATTGCAGGTAACGAAGCATGAAAGTCCTGATCAAGAACGGCCGCGTGATCGACCCGGCCTCGGGCCGCGATGAAGTCGCTGAC
>NZ_JBFUGE010000053.1:0-20862 GCF_056403075.1 Ideonella sp. P3_A4
GATCAAAACAAGGGCATCCAGGTGGGCGGCCTACGCCTACTCGTTCGTCGACTGAGTCAAATACTTGAGATCGTCATTGGCTACTTCGTACCCGGGGCCAAGCCGCCCGGTGGCCGCGGGCGCTGGCCGTGGCTGGTGGTGGCAGTGATGGTGGTGGTTGTTCTGTTTGCTGTGGCGGTCGCCGGGGCGGTAACTCGTATTCCCTGGTGAGCCGCCGTGCACCCGGGTCCGTGGTGGCTCCGGCCATCGGCCGATCCATCGACCCGGTCCACGAGGAAACCACCATGAACCGCAAGCTGTCATCGCTTCAACGCACTGTTTTCGCGACCCTCTTGTCGATCGGCCTGCTGCCGGCCGCGCACGCCTACCCCTGGACCAGCACCGGGTCGACCGGCACACCGGACGAAGACGCGCTCCCGACCGACGTTTCACCGGGCAAGATCACGATGAACATGCCCTATGCGACGCTGAAGGCCACGCAGGCCTCGATGTTCGCGACGATCCGCTACAACGTCACCGCCGTCTTCGACACGAGCTACAACTTCACGCCATATCTGCAGATGCGCTTCCTCGACAGCGGGACCACCACGCAGGTTTACGCGGTGCTCAGGGCCTACAACACCACCACCGGCGTCAGCCGCACACTCGCCACGCTGGACAGCAACAGCTTTCCTGCATCCGCCGCGTACCAGACGCAGACCGCCTGTTCGTCGAACAACCAGTGGATCAATGACTTCGTGAACGAGGTGTACTACGTCGATGTCACGCTGAGCCGCACCAGCACGACGGGTTCGGCGGCCGTGGCTGCGCTGCGCGTCAACGAGTGCCTCYGGTAAGCGTGATCGAGCCCTGTCGGTTCGGCTGCGGCTGCAGCTGACCGGGGCCGGCGAACACGCCGGCCCTTTCCCTCTCATTGCCTTCTTGACATCCGACAAGCCCCAAGTCGGTGGTGAAGGTGCTTGCGCCCGCGACGCTGGTGGTCTAAAGTTAATCCAAATAACGGAATTCAATTCCGTTAATCGGAATACAAACAGCCGCCTGCCCGAATCGCCCGCCGCCACACCTCGCCATGAGCGCCCCCTTCGCCGACCGCCGCACGCTGGACTTTCTGCTGTTCGACTGGCTGCAGGTGGCGTCGCTGTCGGCGCTGCCCCGTTTTGCCGAGCACAGCCGCGACACCTTCACCGCGGCGCTGGACACGGCCTGGCAAATCGCCGAGTGTGAGTACGCGCCGCTGAACGCGCGCCTGGATGCCGATGAGCCGCAGCTGGTCGACGGCCGGGTGGTGCGGCCCGCGCCCTTGTCGAAGGCGCTGCGCTTGGCGCTGGCCAGTGCTCATGAGGCCGGCTTCATCGCCGCCGCGTTCGGCAGCGAATGGGGCGGCATGCAGTTGCCGCAGGTCGTGGCGCAGGCCTGTGGCGCGGTGTTCAAGGCTGCGTCGGTGGCGATCGACACCTACTCGTCGCTGAGCATCGGTGTGGCCAACCTGCTGGCTGCGCACGGCACGCCGGCGCAGCAAGCGCGCTTCCTGCCGCCGCTGCTGGCGGGCCGCTGGTTCGGCACGATGGTGTTGACGGAGCCGCAGGCCGGTTCGTCGCTGGCCGAGGTCCGTGCCAGCGCGACGCCGCGGCCCGAAGGCGGCTACGTGATCCGCGGCCAGAAGATCTTCATCACCGCCGGTGACCACGAGCTGGCCGACAACATCGTGCACCTGGTGCTGGCGCGGCTGCCCGATGCGCCGGCCGGCACCAAGGGCCTGTCGCTGTTCATCGTGCCGAAGATCCGTGTCGACTCTGGCGGCGCGCTGGGCATGGCCAACGACGTGCAATTGGTCGGGCTGATCCACAAGATGGGCAGCAAGGGCACGACCTCGGCGCTGCTGCAGTTCGGGGACAACGGCCGCTGCGTCGGCGAGCTGCTCGGCGCGCCGCACCAGGGCCTGGCCTGCATGTTCAAGATGATGAACGAGGCCCGCATCAACGTCGGCATCGCAGCTTCGGTGCTGGCCGGTGCCGGCTACCAGCAGGCGCTGGCCTATGCACGCGAGCGGCTGCAGGGCCGCCTGACGACGGACCTTGCAGCACCGCCGGTGCCCATCGTCCGCCATGCCGACGTGCGGCGAATGCTGCTGGCGCAGAAGTGCATCGCCGAAGGTGGCCTCGCGCTGTGTCTGCAAGGTGCGCTGTGGGCCGACCTGCAAGCGAACGCGACCACCCCGCCCGAACGCCGTCACGCCGGCCTGTTGCTGGACCTGATGACCCCCGTGATCAAGGCCTGGTGCTCGGGCCAGGGCCGACGCGCCAACGCGCTGGCGGTGCAGGTACTGGGCGGCTATGGCTACACCCGCGACTTCCCCGTAGAGCAGCACTACCGCGACAACCGCCTGAACTCGATCCACGAGGGCACCGACGGCATCCAGGCGCTGGACCTGCTGGGCCGCAAGCTCGGCGCGCACGAGGGAGAGGCGTTTGAGCTGTTGTCGCGCGAGGTCGCGCAAACCGTTGACCAGGCACGTCACGCCGAGCCGCTGGCCGCACTCGCCGACGAGCTCGCACACGCCTGGGCCGAACTGCGCACCACCACCCGCCTGCTGCAGGTCGCACTGACGCAAGACACCCCACGCGCGCTGGCCCATGCGACGACCTACCTGCAGGTCTTTGGCCACAGCGTGATCGCCTGGATCTGGTTGCGACTGGCGCTGACGGMGCTGCCGCAGGTCGATGGCCCCGAGGCCGACTTCCACCGCGGCAAGGTGCTCGCGGCGCGCTACTTCTTCCGCCACGAGCTGCCGGCCACCGGCCCGCAACACCGCCTGCTGCGCAGCCTCGATCCGCTGCTGGTCGAGCTCGACGACGCCCAGCTTTGAACCCACTCCTCGGAATGCCCATGAGCTTCGAACCCAACGCCAAGACCGAACGCCTGCTGGCGCGCCTCGTCGCCTTCATGAACGAGCACATCTACCCCAACGAAGCACGATTCACGCAAGAGGTGTCCACCGGTGATCGTTGGGCGCCGCTACCGCTGATCGCCGAGCTGAAGGTCAAGGCCCGCGCCGCCGGGCTGTGGAACCTGTTCCTGCCGGCCTCCGAAGCCGGCGCCGGCCTGACGAACCTCGAATACGCGCCGCTGTGCGAACAGATGGGCCGCGTGCTGTGGTGCGCCGAGGCCTTTAACTGCTCGGCGCCCGACACCGGCAACATGGAGGTGCTGGAGCGTTACGGCACGCCGGCGCAGAAGGAGCGTTGGTTGAAGCCATTGCTGGATGGCGAGATCCGCTCATGCTTCGCGATGACCGAGCCGGGCGTGGCCTCGTCCGATGCGACCAACATCGAGTGCCGCATCGTCCGCGATGGTGACGACTACGTGATCAACGGCCGCAAATGGTGGTCGTCCGGCGCGGTCGACCCACGCTGCCAGCTCTTCATCCTGATGGGCAAGACCGACCCGGCGAACCCGGACCGGCACCGCCAGCAGTCGATGGTGATCGTGCCGCGAGACACGCCTGGGGTTCAGGTGCTTCGCCCTTTGAGCGTCTTCGGCTACGACGACGCCCCGCACGGCCACGCCGAGATTCAGTTCATCGATGTTCGGGTGCCCGCTCATAACCTGTTACTCGGTGAAGGCCGCGGCTTCGAGATCGCACAGGGCCGGCTCGGCCCGGGTCGCATCCACCACTGCATGCGGGCCATCGGCATGGCCGAGCGGGCACTCGAAGCGATGTGCCGCCGCACACTGTCGCGCACTGCTTTCGGCAAGCGCCTGGCCGAACAGGGCGTGACGATGGAGCGCATCGCCGAGTGCCGCATCCTGATCGACCAGGCGCGCCTGCTGGTGCTGCAGGCTGCTCACCTGATGGACACGGTGGGCAACAAGGCGGCAGCCAAGCAGATCGCGATGATCAAAGTGGCCGCGCCGGCGATGGCCTGCCGCGTCATCGACTGGGCCATGCAAGCCCATGGCGCAGCGGGCGTCAGCAGCGACTTCCCTCTCGCCTACGACTACGCGCAAGTGCGCACCCTGCGTTTCGCCGACGGGCCCGACGAGGTGCACCGCCAAGCGATCGCCAAGCTCGAACTGGCGGCTTACTCATGAGCCGCCGGGCCGTTCCCAAGGCGAATTCCGGAGTGCGATGCACGGAGGATGCCCAATGAACACAGTCGACACCCATCCCGGCCCCAACGGCCACGCCGTCCGCTCGCCTCGCAAGCCACGCCCCAGCGGCGTCGGCAGCGCGGCCCAGACCTCGCACGTGGTGCGCGAGATCGATGACGCCGACCCGGACTTCGTCAGCGCGATCGGCCGGGCCTTTGCCATCCTGCGCTGCTTCCGTTCGCACCAGAAGCTGCTCGGCAACAAGGAGCTGGCCAGCCTGACCGGCCTGCCCAAGTCGACCATCGCGCGGCTGACCTACACGCTGACGCGGCTGGGTTACCTCGAGTTCCTGCCAGCACAGCAGAAATACAGCCTGGGCATCGGCACCTTGACGCTGGGCCAGGCCTACCTGGCCGGGCTGGACGTGCGTGAGGTTGCTCGGCCGCTGATGCAGGCGCTGGCCGATGCGGCTGGCGCCACCGTGGCGCTCGGCGCACCACACGGCCAGGACATGGTGTTTCTCGAGATCTGCCACGGCAACCCGGTCTTCATGATGCGCGTGGCCGTCGGCCAGCGCGTGCCGCATGGCATGACCGCGCTCGGCCGGGCCTACATCGCGGCGCTGCCCGAGGCCGAGCGCCAACGCTTCTCGGCCGAATACAAGCCCCGCGTGCCAGCCGCCGAATGGGCCCGCCTCGAAGCGTTGGCCGACCAGGCGATCGCCGATGTGCAGCAGCACGGCTTCTGCTGCTCGCTCGGCGACTGGAGCGACGAGGTCTTCGCCGCCGGCGTGCCGATGGTCTCGGCCGACGGCCGCAAGGTGCTGGCGCTGAGCTGCAGCGGCCCGGTACACGAGATGAGCCGCGAACGATTGCTGAACGACATCGGCCCCCGCCTGGTCGCCCTGCGCGACCGTGTGCATGCGGCCTTGGGTGGTCAGTTCTGACACGCACGGACCCCACACGACACCACGACGGAGACACACGCCATGACCCGCAGTACCTTTCTTGCCCGGCCTGCCTTGCCTTTCAGACCCTGCAACGCGGTGGCGGCCTTGTTCGTCGGCACCGCGCTGCTGGTGGGCAGTGGTGCCACACACGCTCAAGCCGCCGCGGCCCCGGCCGCAGCCGCTTCGGCCGTCGAGCCCACGCCCGAGGGCCAGCTCGAACGCATCACGATCACCGCTGAAAAACGCTTGACGCTGCTCGACAGCACACCCGCTGCCGTCACCGCATTGAACGGCGGCAAGCTGGCCGAGCAAGGCCTGTCGACCTTCTTCGACGTCGTCACGCAAGTGCCCAACACCTCGTTCACGACCGGCCAGGGCGCCTCGCAGCTGTTCATCCGCGGCATCGGCAACGTCTTCATCCTGGCCGGCGGTGACCCCGGTGTCGCGCTGTACGCCGACGGCGCCTACGTGTCGGACCAGACCAGCTCGAACGTCTCGCTGTTCGATCTGCAGCGCGTGGAGGTACTGCGTGGCCCACAAGGCGCGCTCTACGGCCGCAACGCCACCGGTGGCGCGATGAACCTGATCTCGGCCGCGCCGACCTCGACCTTCCAGGCCCGCGCCGGCGTGCTGTTCGGCAGCTTCAACCGCAAGGAAAGCGAAGGCTTCGTCTCGGGCCCGGTCTTTGGCGAGAACAGCGGCACGCGCATGCGCCTGAGCTACCAGGTCAAGAGCATGGACGGCTACACCGACAACCCGTTGGCCGGCACGTCGAACCCACCGGTGATCAGCGGCAAGTCGACCACCGGGCCGGACCACCTCGACGACCTGTCGTCACGGGCCCTGCGCCTGCAAAGCCTGAGCGACATCGGCGATGGCACGCTGCACCTGCAGGCCGGCCATTTCTATGAACGCGACGCCGGCCCGAGCATGCCGCTGCTGGTCGATCCGGTGATGATCCCGGGCGTGCTGTTCGGCGTCACGCCCAGCACCGACCCGCGCATCGTCAAGAGCCAAGGCGCGTCGAACTTCATCGAGGCCAACTCGCTGCTGGCCCGGTGGGAGCAGCCGGTTGGTGACGCGACGCTGAACATCAGCGCCAGCTTCCGCAAGAGCCACGCCGACAGGCTGTGGGACAGCGATGGCACCGAGGCCGGCGTGGCCACCAGCGGCTTCAAGACCCAGAGCGAAGACACCAGCCTCGACGCTCACCTGGCTGGTGAGAGCGGTGCGCTGACCTGGCTCGTCGGCGCGACCGCGCTGCAGTTCAACCAGCGGCAGGACATCGACATCCAGACGCTGCTGCCGTTCCCGGTCGCACCGGGTGTGTTCGTGCCCTTCCCGGTCGAGTTCCTGCTCGGCGGCAAGGTGCGCACCGAGTCGGCAGCGCTGTACACCGACCTGCGCTACACCTTCAGCCCACAGCTGTCGTTGTTGGCCGGCGTGCGCCTGAGCCATGACCGCAAGACCGCCGACGAGTACCAGCACATCAACCCGATCGCCCCGCCGGCGACCGGCTCCCCCGAGCCCGGCAATTGGACCAGCGTGCCCGGCAGCCTGGGTCTCGAATACAAGTTCGACAAGAGCACGCTGGCTTATGCCCGCTACGCGCACGGCTTCAAGTCCGGCGCGGTGAACCTCGGTTCGCTGCAGGGCGAGATGGTCAAGCCCGAGAACGTCGATTCGATCGAACTCGGCTTCAAGACCGACTTCTGGGAACGCCGCGGCACGCTGGGTGCGGCACTGTTCAGCAGCCGCTACAAGGACATGCAGGTTTCGCAAGTGGGCCAGGCGACGGTGATCCTCGCCAACGCATCGAAGGCCCAGATCGACGGCGCAGAGATCGAGCTGCAGATGCGACCGGTGCCCTCGTTGACACTGGGCTTGTCGCTCGGCCTGATGGACCCGCGCTACACCGATTTCACCAACACCGACCTGCGCAACGCGACGCCACCGGAGAACGTCAAAGGCAACCAGCTGCCGATGGTGTCGAAGGCCAACGCTGCGGCCAGCGCCGAATACAGCGCCACCGTCGGTGGCCTGAAGACCACGCTGCGGGTCGACTACGTCTGGCGCGACAAGGTCTACTTCACCGAGTTCAACACCCCCGATGCGAAGCAGGACGCCTACGGCCTGCTGAACCTGTCGGCCTCGTTGCGCTCGGCCGAGCGGGGCTGGAAACTCTATGCCTACGTGAAGAACGTGACCAACGAGACGGCGATCACCAGCATGAGCATCGCCTCACCGCTGCTGGGCGCGGCGCGCCAGGTCACCTACACACCGCCACGCGAGCTGGGCCTGGGTGTGGCATTCGATTTCTGATTCACACGCGAAGGAGCCCACGATGGCCGACACCGTGCATGGACACTGCGCCACCCGCTTCGAGCCGCTGCGCCAGGCTTTTGCATCGTTGTTCGACAGCGGCGCCGATCTCGGTGCGTCGATGGCACTGACGATCGACGGCGAGTTCGTCGTCGACCTGTGGGGCGGCCACACCGACGAGGCGAAAACGCAAGCCTGGCAGCGCGACACGATCACCCACGTCTGGTCGACCACGAAGACGATGGTGGCCTTGTGCGCGCTGTCGCTGGTCGACCGCGGCGAGCTGGACCTGGAGGCACCGGTCGCGCGCTACTGGCCCGAGTTCGCTGCCAACGGCAAGGCCGGCATCCTGGTGCGCCACCTGCTGGCCCACACCTCGGGCGTGCCGGGTTGGGCCGAGCCGATCACGACCGAAGACCTGTTCGATTGGGACAAGTGCACCACGCTGCTCGCGGCCCAGTCGCCATGGTGGCAACCGGGCACCGCTTCGGGCTACCAGGCGCTGAACCACGGTCATCTGGTCGGCGAAGTGATCCGCCGCATCACCGGGCTGAAGACCGGCGCGTTCTTCGCCGAGCAGTTCGCGCGACCACTCGGCGCGGACTTCCACATCGGCCTCGCGCCATCCGAGTTCCACCGCGTCGCCAACGTCGTGCCGCCACCACCGCTGCCGATCCCGTTCGACCAGCTGCCGCCGGACAGCCCGATGCTGCGTGTGTTCACGAACCCGGCCGCGCCGGCTGAAGCCAGCTGGGGCAGCGCATGGCGACAGGCCGACCTCGGCGCGTTCAACGGCCACGGCAACGCGCGTTCGGTCGCGCAGCTGCAGTCGATCGTTGCCTGCGGCGGCGAGCTGGGCGGCCGGCGCTGGCTGAAGCCTGAGACTGTCGCGCGCATCTTCGAGCCGCAGGCCGAGGGTGTCGACTTGGTGCTCGGTGCGCCGCTGAAGCTGGGCATTGGCTACGGCCTGCCACTGGCTGCGATCACGCCCTACCTGCCCGACGGCAAGATCGCTTTCTGGGGCGGCTGGGGCGGCTCGATGGTGCTGGCCGACACCGAGCGCCGGCTGTGCTTCGCCTACATGATGAACAAGATGGCGCCCGGCATCGTCGGCGGGCCGAACGTGGCAGGCCTCGTGGCCTGCCTGTACGGCCTGCTGACGAAAGTCTGAGGCGCGGTCGTTTCAGTTGGCCGCGTCACACGGCGTGGCCATCGTGGCGATGAAGCTGCGGAACTCGCCATCGCGCGTGCCGCGGCCGATGATCTGGCCGGATGGGCTGATGCGCGAGGGCTCCAGCGTTGTCCAGTGCGTGCCCTCCTCGCCGAGCAGTGCCTTGAACAGGTAGCTGACGCCGGGGCACGAGATCACGTCGGCCTGGAAGGTGTGCGAGTAGCTGTGGGCCAGCACCACGTCATCGTCGCTGATGCCTTTGACGGTCGTGACCTTGTGGCCCTCGGCTTTGGGCAGCGTCTTGTACTTGGCGCCGTTGTAGACGTAGCAGTGGAGCACGTCGGTGCAGCCCACGATGTGGCCGGCGTTGTTGATCCCCACGGCCGAGCCGTAACCGACCTTGGCGATGCTGCCCAGGTAGCGGATGTGGCCCTCAGCGTCCCAGGTCACCGGACGCTGACCCTTGTCGCCGCGCTGGAAACCCACCACGACACTCTGGTCGTTGATGTCCGCCGGGTACGCGCCTTGGTCGTTCAGGCTGGGCAAGCGCTTGTAGACCCCGTTGTCGTACATGCCGGGCCAGGTGTAGTCCGTCTCCGGGCCAATGACTTGGCGTTTGGCATTGATGCCGGAAACGTCCGCCAGTTCAGAAACGCGCGCGCGCACGCCGCCGAACCACACCAGCGAATAGTTGCCGTTGGCGGAAATCACTCCGGCGGCCACGTCCCCGTCAGCGTTGATGAAGGCGCTCCACGCCTTGCCGCTGTCGACCAGCTCGGTGACRTCGCCGCCGGCCCAGGTGCCCCAGGGCGACAGCCAGTCGCCCGTCTGACCGACGATCATGCCGGAGACATTGATGTCCGTGAAGCCGATCGGAGCATGCTGCCCGCTCGGCCCAAAGGATTGCATGGTGTAGCTGGGCGCGGCGCCCGCCTGGGCGGGCACCAGCGAGACGGCGGCAAAGGCGGCCAGGGCAGCAATTACCCGGCCGGTGAGGTGGAATGCGGTCATGACGATCTTCCGATAAATCGAGATCGATATTGTCCATTCACATAAGTCGTTATTCTTTCACGCCAATCGTCAAGAAAAGTCAGTCGCCGGTGGTCCTGACTCCAGTCATGGCGGCCATCCTTCGTTGAAAGAACGGATGGTAGTTAACTATGGCGTTAGAGCTTGCTGGAACCAAGGAATGAGTTTCATTCTGGTGGTGCGAACTTGATACGTCACTAACTCGTTAGTTACATAGTATTTTGCAGCGCAATCTCGCCCGGCCAGAAAGAGCCTCCCGCCAGCGCAGCGGGCTCAGCCGACCGGCCACGGTGCGGCCATGAAGACAATCGTCATAAGGGAGAAGGCTGCGGCCAAGGTGCCTAAGGCGGCCCCACGCCCACCGCGTTGCCCTCGGGTCAACGCGCATCGGCGATGAGAAAAAGCAGATCTGATCGTGCAGTGAATCCGTCAAGGGCCTGGCAGTGGAGAAACGCCCCACAGAGTGATCACCTCGGCTTGACATACATCAACCCCATGGAAACTTCGGGCCCCTGAGCCGACTCACAATGAATGGATCGATGTCGGAGGGAACTTGGGCGACGTGGTGAACGAAGAACACCAGGACGATGCAGCACTGGTCCAGCGTTGCCGTCAAGGCGACGCGTCGGCCTGGCCGCTGCTGGTCGGCCGCTACCAGCGCCTGGTCTATGCCATCGTCACCCGCATGGGGCTGGACGAGCACGTGGCGGCCGACGTGTTCCAGACCGTGTTCGAGAGACTGGTGCAGCACCTGTCCACGTTGCGCGAGCCCGAACGGTTGCAGGCCTGGATCGTCACCACCGCCAAGCGCGAGGGCCTTGCTGCGCGCCGGCATGGGCAGCGCCAGGTCTCGATGACGCGTGACGACGACGGCGACAGCCAGAGCCACGCCGAGTGGGACATCGCCGACGACAGCCCCGGCGCCGAACAGCGGCTGGACGAATTGCAGCAGCTGCATGGATTGCGGCTGGGGCTGGACCGGCTCGACGAGCGTTGCCGCGAGCTGTTGCTGCTCGTCTTTCGCGACGACGAAGACCGTCTCGGCTACGACGAAGTGAGCCGGCGGCTGAACCTGCCGGTGGGCAGCATCGGCCCGACCCGCTCGCGCTGCCTGGGCAAATTGCGCAAACTGTTGCCCTGAGCCCGGTCGCTTGTGTATCTGGTCGCACCCACCAACCTCTGTCTCGCATACCCGCCCTGCAGACCCAAGCCATGAACTCCCCGCTGCCCCCCTTGAGTGACGACGAGCTGCTGGCCCGGCTGCCGGCCGCCGCGGCCCTGCCCGATGCTCCGGCCGATTGGCAGCGCCGCGCGCTGACGGCCTGGCGCGCATCGGCCAGCCTGTCGTTGGCGCAGGCCGTCGATGCGCTGCGCCAACGGGTGCTGGCGGTGCTCAGCTTCGACAGCTGGGCCCAGTCGCCGCTGGCGGCCGGTCTGCGCTCCACCGGCTCGACCACACGCCAGCTGGTGTTCAGCGCCGAGGGCCGCGACATCGACCTGCGCATCTCGCCCAGCGGTGAACGCTTCGCGGTTCATGGCCAGGTGCTGGGGCCGGACGACAGCGGCGCAGTCGCGCTGGCCCCCGAGCAGGCAGCGGCCACTGTCTACGAGACGGCGCTGGACGCCATGGGCGAATTTCATCTGGCCGGTGTGGCGCCGGGCCGTTACCAGCTGAGCCTGCTGCTGGCTGGGCACGAGATCGTGTTGCCGCCGTTCGAGGTCGGCACGAGCCCCAAGGACAGCAGCGCTGGCTGACACCGCCACCCCGACGGAGCGGGCGCAGCGCCTGCTCGACGAGGGCGCGGCCACACCGCCGGCGCTCGACCTGGCGCTGGCCTGGGCGCTGAAAGACGCCTGCTACGCCGCCTGGAGCACCRAGCCCCGCCGCGCCGCGCAGGCCGCCGAGCTGTTGAACCAGGGGCTGCGGCAAATGCCGCCGGCCACCACGGCCCCCACCGAGATCGAAGCGCTGGCCGCGTGGACACGCGGCATCGCGCTGATCACGCAGGGCCAGATGGCCGAGGCGGTGACGGCCTTCGACGACGCGCGCAGGCGCTTCGATCAACTCGACCAATCCGGCCCGGCCGCGCAGACCCAGGTGCCCAAGATCATGGCGCTGGCGATGCTGGGCCGGCGCGAAGAGGCTGCCGCCTGCGCAGAACGGACACAGGCCGCTTTCGTGGCCCAGGGCGACGTGCGGGCCGCCAGCAAGGTCAGCCTGAACCTGGGCAGCCTGCACCTGCGGCACGACGAATTTGCGCTGGCCGCACGCCACTACCGCGAAGCGGCGCGGCTGTTCGCCAAGGTCGAAGACCATGAACACTCGGTGATGGCCGACATCGGCCTGGCCGACGCGCTGACCGGCCTCGGCGACCTCGACGAAGCCGAGCGCATCTGCACCCGCGCCCGCACTCGCGCCGCGGCGCATGGGCTGCCCGTGCTGCAGGCGATGGTCGACGAATCGGCGGCCTTGCTGGACCTGTCGCGCGGCCGCTTTGGCGCCGCGCTGGCTGGCTTCGAACGCGCCCGCGCTGGCTACGAGCAGCTCGCGATGCCGCAGCACCTGGCGATCGCCGAGAAGCAGCTGGCCGACGCCTACCTCGAGCTGCGCCTGCTGCCCGAAGCCGATGCGCTGTTCGCGCAGGCGCTGCAGAAATTCGATGCGCTGACGATGCCCAATGACAAGGCCTGGACGCTGGCGCAGCGGGGCCGCGGCCTGGCGCTGGGCGGCAATGCAGCGGCTGCGGCGGGCCAGTTCGACGTGGCGCTGGCGTTGTTCGAAGCACAGGACAACGAGGCTGGCCACGCGGCCGTGGCGCTGGCCCGCGCCGAGCTGGCGGTGGCACAGCAAGACCCCGTGCAGGGCCTGCACTGGGCCGAGGTGGCGGTCAGCGCCTGCGCTTCGGCGGGCTCGGACGACGGCGCCGCGCGTGCAGCGCTGGTGCGAGCTCAAGCGTTGGCATTGGCGGGCGACGCACCGCTGGCGCGCGAGGCCTTCATCGCGACGCTGGCCCAAGCGCGCAGCAGCGGTCGCTTGTCGGCGGAGGTGCGCAGCCTCGTCGGTCTGGCCTTGGCCGAGCAGGCCTTGCGCCACGACGATGCAGCGCGCACCGGCTTCGAATCGGCGGTGGCCTTGTTCGAAGACATGCGTCAGGCCTTGCCTGGTGACGACGTGCGCCGTGCCTTTCTCGCCGACCACCTGCGCCCGTACCGCGAGCTGCTGCGCTATGCATTGCAGGACCATGCGCGCGCGGCCACGCCTGCAACGGCCGCCGCGGTGCTGTGCGCGGCCGACCGCGTGCGCGCCCGCACGCTGAGCGAGCGGCTCGCCGGTGGCGCCGCTGCAGATAGCACCACCGACGAAGCGACCCAGGCGCTGCGGGCCCGCGTCAGCTGGCTGTCGCGGCGTGCGCAGGGGCTGGAAGACGAGGACGACACGCCATCGGCCACCTTGGTCGACGAACTGCGCGACAGTGAACAGCGCCTGCTCGAGCAGGTGCGGCGCCAGCGGCTGGCAGGTGGTGTTCTGCCCACTCAGGCGGCGCCAGGCAACCGACTGGATGTGGACGCGGTGTGCGCTGCCCTGGCCGACGACGAGGTGCTGATCGAATACGCCCAGCTCGACGATGAATGGCTGGCCTGCGTGCTGAAACGCGACGGCATCACCGTGCAGCGCCAGCTGGCCGGCTCGGCCCCGCTGATGCGGGCGCTGCAGGCGGTGCAATTCCAGCTCGACGCGCTGGGCCACGGCGCGGCGCCGATGGACACCCACCTACCGGTGCTGACAACACGTTGCGGCACCCGCTTGCAACAGCTGCACGCACTGGTCTGGGCGCCGCTCGCCGCGGCGGTGGGCGATGCACGCCGCGTGCTGCTGGTCGCGCCGGCACCTCTGGGCAGCGTGCCGTTCGCTGCTTTGACTGATGGCCAGCAATTACTCGCCGAGCGTCACGAACTGGTCTGGCTGCCCAGTGCGGGCGGTGTCTTGCGAGCTGCGGCCCGGCAGGCCAGCACAGGGCCGCGCCGCGTGCTGGTGATGGGCGAATCGACGCGGTTGCCGCATGCCGGCGATGAAGCGCGCGCTGTCGCGGCGGCCTTTGCCGACGCCGAGCTGCGGCTGGACGCCCAAGTCACGGTCGACGCTTTGCGCACACAAGCAGGCCGCGCCGACCTGCTGCACCTGGCCTGCCATGCGCAGTTCCGCGCCGACAGCCCAAGCTTTTCGGCGCTGCACCTGCACGACGGCGCACTGACCGCCGAGCAGGTCGAGACGTTGCAGCTGCGGGCCCAGGTCGTGGTGCTCAGCGCGTGCGAAACCRCGGGCCGCGAACCCGGGGCCAATCCGCCGCGCGGCGACGAGTGGGTCGGCCTGGTGCGGGCCTTCTTGCTGGCCGGCGCCGAGCGCGTGGTGGCCAGCCTGTGGCCAGTTGACGACCGCGTCACCGCAGGCTTCATGGCCGGCTTCCACCACGCACTGGCGCAGGGCGAGGCACCGGCCGCGGCGTTGCGCCAGGCCCAGCTCGCGCTGCGCGAACAGCATCCGCATCCGTTCCACTGGGCTGCGTTTGCCCTCTACGGCGGGAGCTGACAGCCCCACGACAGCCCACCGCACTACCCTTGATGTATCAGGCAGGCCGCTGCGCGCTCTGTTGCGCGTCGCCACCCTGCCGCGAAGGTGTTCCCATGAAGTCCTTGCGTTTTCCCCCCGCTTCCCCATCCCGACTCGCGCTGAGCCTGTCGCTGGCCTTGGCATCCCTCGCACCCGCCGCGCAGGCCAAGGGGCCGAAAGACCCTTACCGTGACGACGAAGTGCTGGTGCGCCTGCACAGCACGGCCGGGCTCGGCCCCTTGCTGGCCAAGCACCACCTGACTGTCGTGCAGCAATCGGGCGCACGGCCTATCTACCGGCTCGGCCTGGTGGCCGGCGACGGCGTCATCAGCAAGGTCAAGGCACTGGCCCTGGAGCCAGAGGTGATCGCCGCCGAGGCCAATGTGCAGCCGCGGGCGCCCGAAGCGCGCAAGAACGCGGTCTGGGCCATCGGCAGCGAGGTCGAGTACCGCGAACAGTGGGCGCCCGCGGCGATGCATCTGGCGCAGGCGCAACTGATCACGCAGGGCGCCGGCATCCGCGTGGCAGTGCTCGACACCGGCGTCGATCTAACCCACCCCGCGTTGGCTGGCAAGCTGCTGCCCGGGCGTGACTTCGTCGACGGCGACAACGACCCGCGCGAGGAAGGCGACCGCTCGAACGCCGGCTTCGGCCACGGCACCCATGTGGCCGGACTCGTGGCGCTGGTGGCACCCGCCGCGAAGATCGTGCCGGTGCGTGTGCTCGATGCCGAGGGCCGCGGCGATGTCTGGATGCTGGCCGATGCACTGGCCTGGGCCATCGACCCCGATGGCAACCCGGCCACCGACGACGGTGCCCATGTCGTCAACATGAGCCTGGGCACGCTGGACCGAACGCGCATTGTCGACGCGCTGATGACGCTGTCGGCCTGCGCGATCCCGAAGCCCGGCCCCAAGCCCGACACCGACTACACCGACCCCGGCTATGACGCGGACAAGGCGCGCTGCGCCGCGCACGGCGGTGCGGTGATCACCGCCGCCGCGGGCAACGAGGGCAACGAACGGGCGAAGGAGTACCCGGCCGCCGAAGGCGTCTACGGCCTGCTGCCGGTGGGTGCCAGCGCCKACAACCACCGGCTGGCGGACTTCAGCAACAGCGGCTCGTGGGTCGACGTGGCCGCCCCCGGTGACCACATCACCAGCACCGTGCCCGGCGGTCAATACGGCACCTGGAGCGGCACCTCGATGGCCTCGCCGCTGGCAGCCGGCGTCGCGGCGTTGGTGCGTGCACGGTCACCGAAGCTGATGCCCGTCGACGTGACGAAGCGGATCGAAAGGAGTGGTGCGCAGCTGTGCGGCAACACCAACATCGTGCAGATCGACGCGCTGGCGGCGGTGAAGAACAAGGCCGCGCCAGACCTGTCATGCCTTTGATGCGCTGAGCCGCGACCAATAAAAAGGCGGCCCTCGCGGGCCGCCTTTGTCGTTGAGCCTGGCGACTCAGCGGTTGCGGCAGTTCACCGTCTTGGTGGCAATCACCTTGCCGCTCGCGTCCAGCAGCGAACCGGTGGCCATGCCGCCGACGATGAAGTTCTTGGCGATCGGCGTGGCGCCTTGCTTGATGTCGCGCTTGTTGCTGTCGAAGTCGAACTCGACCTCGTCGCCGACCGTGTGCTCCAGCGGGCTTTGCGCGCTGTTGGCACCCGAACTGAACATGGCGGAGTAGTTGCCCGAGGCCAGGTTCTGGCCATCGACCGAGCCACGTGAACGGTCGCTGCGGGTTTCGCACTTGACGCGGATCGTGACGGCCGCGGCGTCGAACGCCACCAGGCTCAGGGCAGAAAAGGCAGCCAGCATGGCCAACGAACGGTTCAGGGTCTTGCTCATGATTTCTCCGGATCTGGTTGAAGAAGACCGGGCTTGATGCCTCGGTCTCCGACAGAGCCGGCATGGATCACCCTGATACATGCGGTGCACCCGTCATTGGCGCTGGCGGCCCGCGGCCTGTGGTTCAGTCGGCCGCGTCGCAAGGCGTGGCCATCGTCGCCACAAAGCTGCGCGACTCGCCATCGCGAACGCCCCTGCCGATGATCGAGCCGGACGGGCTGATGCGCGTCGGGACGAACTCCGACCAATGTGTCCCCTCCTCGCCCAGCAGCGTCTTGAACAGGTAGGTGACGCCCGGGCACGAGATCACGTCGGCCTGGAAGGTGTGCGAATAGACGCGGCCCAACACCACGTCATCGTCACTGACCCCGTAGACCGTCGTGACCTTGTGGCCATCAACCCGCGGCAGCCTGCGGTATTTGGCACCGTCGTAGAGGAAACAATGGAGCACGTCGGTGCAGCCGACGATGTGGCCCGCGTTGTTGATCCCGTCGGCCTGCCCGTAGCCGACCTTGGTGGTGCTGCCCAGGTAGCGAATGGTGCCGTCGGCGTCCCAGACCGCCGGACGCGCCTTGCCCATGTCACCGCGCTGGAACCCGACGACGACACCCTGGTCGTTGATGGCAGTCGGAAAAGCCCCGTGCTTGTTCAGACTGGCCATGCGCTTGAAGACGCCGTTGTCGTACATGCCCGGCCAGATGTAGCCCTTTTCGGCGCCGACTACCTGACGCTTGGCATTGATGCCGGAGGTGTTCGCCAGCTCGGACACGCGATGGCGCTCGCCGCCAAACCACACGAGGACATAGTTGCCGTCCTTGTCGACCACGTCCGCGGCGACGTCCCCCAGCGCGCTGATGAAGGCCGCCGAGGCCTTCGACCCGCCGGGCAACTCGGTCATCGCGCCGCCGGCCCAGGTGACCAGGGGAGCCGGCCAACCCGGTTGCTGCCCGACGATCGTGCCCGAAGCATTGATGTCGTCGAACGTGCCCGGGGCCTGGACCCCATCCCTGGCAAATGATTGCAGCGTGTAGCTGGGCGTGGCGACCGCATGGCCAGCCCCTGTCAACGAGGCCGCGGCAATGGCGGCCAGGGCGACAGCCCGACCGGTGAAACGAAATCCAACCATGACAATCCTTCCGTCGAATGGAGCGGCGGATTGTGCGTTAAATTTCGACGTTAGCTATCGATTGCTGCGGGTTCGAACTTGGGGGGGGTCAAGCGCGCTCGAGTGCGCCTTGCCTGGCATCGGCGGCCGTGGCCGCCTGGGCTGGTGTGCAGATCTCGCCAGCAGCCCACAAGATGCCGACGACGCCAAGTGTGGCCGCCAGCAGTTGCCAGAAGCCCAGCAAGTGGGCGAACCACAGCAGCACCAGCGTGCCGACCATCGCGGCGAGGAACAGCCCCAACGCGGCGGCCTGGCGCGCCGGGGTCAGCGGCAGCTCGTAGGGTTGGCGCTTCAGGTCGAACGGCTCGCCGGGGAACATCGCCGCCACATCGGCCGGCCGCCAGCCCGGCGAGGCGAACCAGCGCTTGACCTTGTCAGCCCACGATCTGGTGTGCCAGCTGTCTCGTGCCAGCTCGACATAGAAGCTCAGGTTGGCCCAGATCGGGTTCCAGCTGCGCAGCGGCTTGATCGTGCCGTAGACGCAGGGCTCGGCGTCGTCTTCTTCGATGAAGCTGCCGAACAGCCGGTCCCAGATGATCAGGATGCCGCCGTAGTTCTTGTCGAGGTACTTCTCGTTGACGGCGTGGTGCACGCGGTGGTTGCTCGGTGAACAGAACCACCTGTCGAACCAGCCGAGCTTGCCAATCTGCTGCGTGTGGACCCAGTACTGGTACAGCAGGTCGATCAACGCGACGACACTGAACACCAGCGGCGGAAAGCCCGCCAGCGCCATCGGCAGGTAGAAGACCCAGCCGGCAATCCAGCCGCTGCTGGTCTGGCGCAGCGCGGTCGACAGGTTGTAGTCTTCGCTCTGGTGGTGCACCGAATGCGCGGCCCAGAACAGCGCCATCGTGTGGCCGAAGCGGTGCAGCCAGTAGTAGCAGAAGTCGTAGAACAGCAGCCCGACGCCCCAGACCCACAGCGCGTCGGTCGGCAACTGGGTGATCGCCGCATGCTGGTAGACCCAGGTGTAGATGCCGATCGCCGCGAGCTTGGTGAACAAGCCGGTGACCTGGCTCATCATGCCCAGCCCGATGCTGTTGACCGCATCGGCCAGGCGGTAGGTGTTGCGGCCGCGGCGCCAGCCGACGACGAACTCGATCGCGATCAGGCCGAGGAAAACCGGCGTCGCCAACACAATGATCTGGGCAGACTGCATGATCCGGCGATCATGCGGCAAAGCCGGCCTGCCGGCGTGGCCGACCTGGGGAAAGCCCGGTTCAGGATGTCACGTCAGCGGCCTGCCGCAAAGTGCGACGCGGCTCGGGGACAGGCCCCTCGCCCGCGGCGACGTCACAACTCGTCGAGTGCCGCGTCGTCGTTCAGGTGCTGGGTGTCGCCCCAGCCGACCAGCGTGAAGCCTTGCGGTGTGTAGAGCAGCCGGTTGACGCCGGTGTTGGCGAGCTCCCAGGTGCGCGGCGCATTCAACTCGACGCGCGAGGCGGCGCGGTACAGGCAGTCGAGCACGCCGCCGTGCGTGACCAGCAGCAGTGTGCGGCCGGGGTGCGCCTCGGCCAGGCGGCTGGCGGCGGCCACGCTGCGGTCGTAGAAGCCTTGCAACGTCTCGCCGCCCTCGGCGCCGAAATCAGGCTCGCGGCGGCGCCAGCGGGCGCTTTCTTCCGGCCACAGCCGCTCGACTTCGGCGTAAGTGTGGCCCTGGAAGATGCCGAAGTGGYGTTCGCGCAGGCCGGCGTCGGTGGCCAGTGGCAGACCGGTGCGGTCGGACACCGCTTGGGCGGTGTCGCGGGCGCGCACGAGGTCGCTGCAGACGATCGCATCGAGGTCTTCGTCGGCCAGCGCCTCAGCCAATCGGCGGGCCTGCTCTTGGCCGACGGCGTTGAGCGAGATGTCGGTCTGGCCCTGMAGCCGCGAGTCGACRTTCCAGGCCGTCTCGCCGTGGCGCACGGCGAGTATTCGGGTCACTTCGTCGAACACTAAACCCCCCAGGTCACCGGCTCGTCGGCGGCGAGGGCGCGTTTCATCATTTCGACCAGCGGCCAGGCGCGTTGGCGCAGCGAAATCGCGTCGCGGCTTCCTGCGGCGGCAGCGTCATCGGGCTTGTCATCGCCGGTGGCGGCGCGCGCCGCATCGTCGGCGGCGACCGCGTCGGCCAAGGCCTGGATGGCGGCCGGCATCTGGGCCGGTTCGATGATGCCTTTCGGCGTGACGTCCTTGCCGATCAGGCCGAGCACTCGGTCGCCTGTCGGGCCCATCATGATGACGTCGCCCGCGGCTTTGCTTTTGAACTTGTAAATCATGGCTTGGCGATCATCGCACGGGCCGAGATGGCGCAAGGCCGACGCGGTCAAGCGCCGAGCCCCACGACGCCCGGTTCAGGACCGGGCGCGTGCCAGGCCGCCGCTGGATTTCTTCTCGTGCGCAAGGCGTGCCAGCACGCTGGCCGCATCAAGCGGGCGGGTGCACAGAAAACCCTGCCAGCCGGTGACGCCCAGGGCCAGCAGCGATTGCCGGTGGGTCTCGGTCTCGACCCCTTCGGCATAGACCGTCAGGCCGCAGGCGCGTGCCGCACCGGCCAGCGCCACCGCCAGCCCGGCCTCGGGCGTTGCGCCTCGGGCCAGGCCATGCACCAGCTCGCGGTCGAGCTTGACCGCGTGCAACGGAAACCGGCGCAGCAGGTTCAGGCTCGCGTCGCCGCTGCCGAAGTCGTCCAGCACCAACTGCACGCCCAGATCGCGCAGCGCCATCAGCTGCGAACGCACGAGTTCGGGGTCGGTTTGCAGCGCGGCCTCGTGCACGTCGAGTTCCAGCAACTCGGCCGGCCAGTCGGCGACCTGCAGCGCTGCGGCAACGCGGCGCGCCAGGCCCGGCTGCTGGCACTGCCAGGAGCTGAGGTTCAGTGAGACACGCCAGACGAAGCCTGCGGCGCGCCAGCGTGCGGCCTGGTGCAGGGCATGTTCCAGCGCCCAATCGTCGAGCGGGCCAGCGAGCCCAGCGCGGGCGGCCAGCGGCAGGAACTGTGCCGGCGGCAGCAGCCCATGTTCACCGTCATGCCAACGCAGCAGCGCCTCGATCGCCTGGACGCGGCCGCTGGCCATGTCCACACGCGGCAAGTACCGCAGGCGCAGCGACTGGCCTGCAGCCCCTTCGCGCAATGCGCGCTGCAGGCGCGCCAGGCGCGGGCCGTCGTCGGTGGCGTCGAAGGCGTGCACGCGCCAGGCCGAACCGCCGGCGTGGCGGGCCCGTTCGAGCGCGTTCTCGGCGTGTTCCAGCAAGTCCTCAGCGCTCAGGCCCGCCTGCGGGTAGGCGGCGACGCCGATCGACACCATCAACCCGGCGGTGGCCAGCAGCCCGCCGCCGGCCGCGGCGCGGCCCTGGTCGACGAGCCGGCGCGCCAGCGCCTCGGCCGAGGCTTCGCCACACTGGCGCAGCAGCACGCCAAAGCGTGCGCCGCCCAGGCGGCCCATCGGGTGCTGCACCGGCACATGGGCGCGCAGGCCTTCGACGATGTCGCTCATCGCCCGGGCCTGGGAGTCGCCGTCGAGCGCAAACAAACGGTCGCGGTCGAATTCGATGCACAGCAGCGCCATCGGCGTGCCGTCGCGCCGCGCGGTGCCGACCGCGTCGTCGATCTGCGCAACAAAACCGTTGCGCTCGGGCCAATGGCTCAGCTCGTCGCGCGCGCCGCTGCGCAACACGCGCGGCGCACCACGGCGATGC